>NZ_RCOC01000026.1:207708-255827 GCF_004307515.1 Pseudomonas sp. Sample_14
CAGCTCATCTGCGGCTGACATTCCGCTTTCGCGAGCAGGCTCGCTCCCACAGGGGATCTGGTGTGTGACGACCTGTCTGGGTACACCATTCAAAACTGTGGGAGCGAGCCTGCTCGCGAAGGCGTTCGGCAGGTCGCTGCCATCATCGGCTTAATGCCCGAGCCAGAAACGGCGCAGTCTTGCTCTTCTTGCTGGTGGCGACTTTCTGCGGTGTGCCGGCGGCGACGATACTGCCGCCCTGATCGCCCGCTCCAGGGCCGATGTCGATCACCCAGTCGCTCTGCGCGACGACACGCATTTCGTGTTCGACCACAATCACCGTGTGCCCCGCCGTCACCAGCGTATCCAGCTGTTCCAGCAAGCGATCGACATCCCTAGGATGCAATCCCGTGGTCGGCTCATCCAACACATACAAGGTCGCGCCACGCTGGCTGCGCTGCAACTCGGTCGCCAGTTTGATCCGTTGCGCCTCACCACCGGACAGTTCCGTGGCCGGTTGCCCCAGACGCAGATAACCCAGACCGATATCGCGCAGCACCTCTAGCGAACGACGAATCCCTGGCTGCTCGGCAAACACGGACACCGCCTCATCGACATTCAGTTGCAGCACCTGAGCGATGCTCAAGCCCTGCCAGAGAATCGCCAGCGTCTGCGGGTTATACCGCGCGCCATGACAGGTCGGGCACGGCGCATACACGCTGGGCATGAACAGCAATTCAACACTGACAAAACCTTCGCCCTCACACGTGGCGCAACGGCCCTTGGCGACGTTGAAGGAAAACTGCCCGGCGTCATAGCCCGCCGCTTGTGCCTCAGGTGTCGCGGCGAACAGCTTGCGCACGTTGTCGAACAAACCGGTGTAAGTCGCCAGATTGGAGCGCGGCGTGCGTCCAATGGGTTTCTGATCAACCTGCACCAAGCGTTTGATCGACTCCAGGCCGGCGCTGATCTGCCCGGTGCTGGGCGACGGCGTGTCATCTTCCAGACTCGGTTCTTCCGACTCGGCCTCGGCCATTGGCCGGCCCAACTGCGCGCCGACCAGTTCCAGCAAGGCCTGACTGACCAGACTCGATTTGCCAGAACCCGATACGCCGGTCACCGAGGTGAAGCAGCCCAAGGGGAATTCGGCGTTGAGATTATTCAGGTTGTTGCGCGTCACGCCGTCCAGCTTCAGCCACCCGCTCGGCTTGCGTGCGGCGCGCTCAGGGCGCTGGTTTTCCGCGAATAGATAAGCGCGGGTCTGCGAGTCTGCAATATCAGCAAGTCCCGCAGGCGGACCGCTGTACAACACGCGGCCGCCCTTTTCGCCCGCCGCCGGGCCGACATCGATCAGCCAGTCGGCACGGCGCATGGTTTCGACATCGTGCTCGACCACAAACAGCGTGTTGCCGTCGGCCTTCAAGCGCTGCAACGCCTCGAACAGCGCCTCGCCATCCGCCGGATGCAGACCGGCAGACGGTTCGTCCAGCACATAAATCACCCCGAACAGCTGCGAACCCAATTGCGTGGCCAGGCGCAAACGCTGCAACTCGCCCGACGATAAGGTCGGCGTACTGCGTTCCAGCGCCAGATACCCCAGGCCGAGATCGGTCAGGGTGCTGACCCGCTCCAGCAAATCCTCAGCGATGCGCTGCGCCGCCAAGCGTTTTTCCAGCGACAGGTTCGGCGTGTGGCGCACGTCCGGTGCGCTGGCATGCCCGCTGGCGCCATGGGCGACCCGCTGCTGACGCGCCTCGCGGGTTTGCGCATGGCTGAGGGTGTCGCCGCTCTCCTCGGCCTGTTCCAGATAATTTGCTGCTGCTACAGGCCGCAGCACTTCGGCCACTTGCAGCAACGGCATCTGCGACAACTCGCCAATGTCGTAGCCGGCAAAGGTCACCGACAACGCCTCGCGCTTGAGCCGTTTGCCCTCGCACAACGGGCACGGGCTGCCGCGCATGAACTGCGAAACACGCTTCTTCATCAGCGCACTTTGCGAGTGGGTGAAGGTGTGCAGGATGTAGCGCCGCGCGCCAGTGAAGGTACCCTGATAACTCGGTTCCATCTTGCGTTTGAGGGCGACGCGGGTTTCTTCCGGGGTCAGCCCGGCGTACACCGGCACCGTCGGCGTCTCTTCAGTGAAGAGAATCCAGTCGCGCTGCTTTTTCGGCAGTTTCTTCCAGGGAATATCGACATCAATGCCCATGGTCACCAGGATGTCGCGCAGGTTCTGCCCCTGCCACGCCAAGGGCCAAGACGCCACGGCGCGCTGGCGGATGGTCAGGTTCGGGTCCGGCACCATCAGCGCTTCGGTCACTTCATAGACGCGGCCAAGTCCGTGACACTCCGGGCAGGCGCCCTGCGGCGTGTTCGGTGAAAAGTCTTCGGCATACAACATCGGCTGCCCCGGCGGATAACTGCCGGCGCGGGAATAGAGCATGCGGATCAGGCTCGACAACGTCGTCACGCTGCCCACCGACGAACGCGCGCTCGGCGTGCCGCGCTGCTGTTGCAAAGCGACGGCGGGCGGCAGTCCTTCGATGGAATCGACATCCGGCACGCCGACCTGATCGATCAGCCGCCGCGCGTACGGCGCCACCGATTCGAAATACCGCCGCTGGGCCTCGGCATACAGAGTGGAAAACGCCAGCGACGACTTGCCCGAACCGGAGACACCGGTGAACACCACCAGCGCATCGCGCGGAATATCGACATCAACGTTCTTCAGGTTATGTTCGCGGGCGCCGCGCACACGAACCATGCCGGCGGGTGCTTTGGAATTGCGCTTGGAAATCATCGGCCTGCCTTGATTGAAAAACTGGGCAGCGCTCGGCATCAGGTGCCGAGCACCTCGCAAATCATCTGCAGTAACGCTTGCGGGCTGTAGGGTTTGCCGAGCAGATGGGTATCGGGGCTGAGCTGGTGGTCGCGGGAAATGATGTCGCGGGTATGCCCGGAAGTGAACAGCACCGGCACCGGCGGTGTCTGCACCTTGGCCCACGCGGCCAGATCCGAACTCTTGATCAGGCCGGGCATGACCACGTCGGTGAAGATCAGATCGATCTCGATGCCTTCCAGCAACATCTGCATGGCCACGTCGCCATTGCACGCGGTCATCACCCGATAGCCTTCCTCGCGCAGCAACTCCACCGCCGAAGCGCGCACCGCGTCATTGTCTTCCACCACCAGAATGGTTTCGTGGCCGCCGCTCTTGCGTTCGCCAACACTGGCGGTCTCTTCGCGAACCGGGCGCAGACTGCGCGGGAAATACAACTGCACCCGCGTGCCTTCGCCGAGCTTGCTGTCGATCTCGACGTGGCCGCCACTCTGTTTGACGAAGCCGAACACCATGCTCAAACCGAGCCCGGTGCCCTGGCCGTCGGCCTTGGTGGTGAAGAACGGTTCGAAGACCTGTTCCAGCATTTGTGGGGCAATACCCACGCCGGTGTCGGTGACCGCCACGCGAACATACTCACCGGCCGCTATGCCCTTGCCGGCGCAATATTCGCTGTCCAGGCAGACATTGGCGGCACTGAGGCCGATTACGCCCTCGCCCTTCATCGCGTCGCGGGCGTTGATCGCCAGATTGAGAATCGCGTTTTCCAGTTGGTTGCGGTCGACATTGATATGCCACGGCTGCGGCGGCAACTGCACGTCGATCTGAATGGTTTCGCCCAAGGCGCGTTGCAGCAACTCGCCGACGCCTTCGAAAATCTGTTCTGGGTTGCACACGGCGGGTGAAAGCGGTTGCCGCCGGGCAAATGCGAGCAATTGTGAAGACAGTTTGGCCCCGCGCTCGACCGCCGCCAGCGAAGCCCCGACCCGGCGCTGCACGTTGGCATTGTTGGGCTCATGCCGAGCGAGCAAATGCAGGTTGCCGGCGATCACTTGCAGCAGATTGTTGAAGTCATGGGCAACGCCACCGGTCAGGCCGCCGATGGCTTCAAGTTTCTGCGACTGGCGAAGCTGTTCCTCAGCCGCCAGCCGCGCATCCACTTCGGCGGCCACGCGCTGTTCGAGGTTGCGGGTGAATTTGAGCAGCGACTCTTCAGCATTCTTGCGCTCATGAATATCGATCAGCACGCCGGGGAAGCGAAACGGCCTTCCGTCTTCATCGAACTCGCAGGCACCACTGGCCAGCACCCACAGATATTGGCCATCGCCGCGCTGTACGCGGTACTCGGCGTTGTAGGGCTCGCCAGTGCGCACACAATGGGCGACGCGCTCCTGGACCCATGGGTGGTCGTCGGGATGAATGCGCGATTCGGCGATCTCTTGTTGCAGATCGCTCAAGTCCTGATCCGGCGGATAGGAAAAGGTGCGGGCGAAACGTTCGTCAGCGGAGAAGCGATTGTTCTTGATGTCCCAGACAAACGAGCCAAGCAGTGCGCCGGCATTCAGCGCCAGACGCACGCGCTCGTTGTCGGCGCGATAGGCATCTTCGGCCGCCTGACGCAGGCGCTCGGAATGCACCAGTTCGGTGGTTTCGACCACCATCGCCATGACGCCGCCGGGCACGCCTTCGTCGTTGGCCACCGGGCTGTAATACAAATCCATCCAGACGTCTTCAGGCACGCCGTCGCGCAGCAATACCAGCTCTTTGTTGCGATAGGACAAGGTGCCACCGGCCAGGCAGGTGTCAACGACGTGGCGGTTGAATTCGGCGACTTCCGGCCAGCCCAGCTCAACCGGCACGCCAAGCAGATAAGGATGGCGGCCACCGGCAAATTCGGAATAAGCGTCGTTGTAGATCATGTAGCCGGCGTGCCCCCACAGCATCACCATGGGCAACGGCGAAGCCAGCATCAGTTGCACGGTGTTGCACAGGCTGGCCGGCCATTCGACGAGCGCGCCAAGTTCCGTGTGGCTCCAGTCGAACGCACGGATGCGCTCGGCCATTTCGCCTTTCCAGCCCTCACAGCCGTGGCTTTCGGATAAAAACTGCATCGCCTGACTCAGTGTCCTTTTTTGCGGTTTTCCGATCTATCGCAACGCTACAACGACGCGACGCCCGTGTGTTTCGAGGCTGTGAAAACGCATTGGTTTCATCGCAGGTATAGCCGATTTACGACGCAGAGCCATTCAGACGCCGATCAAGTGCTTGAGTGGGTGATAGCCGGTTTTCATTTTTGCCGCGACGTCGAGGATCGCCTTCTCGATTCCGTTGAGGTGCGTACAGGTCAGTTCGATCGCGGCGCTCTGATCGCCGGCTTCGATGTACTCGAGCAAACGCAGGTGTTCATCGTCGCGGCAGGCTTGATGACGGTCATCATCGAGCGCGGCGGCATACAGCGAAGCCCGCGAGATCAGCTTCTGGAACCAGTCGAGCAGTACCGGATTGTTCAGGCTGCGCGCCAGTTTGAGGTGGAACTCGCCGAGCAGATGGATGAGTCGTTCATGGTCGCCGGCAGCATGCGCGGCATCTTCCAGTAACAAGTGCTCACGCAGATCCTGCATGGCAACGCTGTCTCTACGCCGGCACAGTTCGGTGACGATGCCGATCTCGATCAGCCGCCGGGTTTCGAACAACGAACGCAGCTCTGCGTCACTGGGCAGCGACACCGATGCACCTTTGTTGGGCTCAGTGGTGACCAGACCATCGGCTTCCAATTGCTTGAGCGCAGCCCGCACCGAGGTGCGGCTGACATTGAACAGCTCGGCCAGCGAGGCCTCGCCCAGCTTCATGCCCGGGCGCAACGAACGCTTGCTGATCGCCGCATAAACCCCTTGGTAGACGCGATCGACCGTGGTTTCCAGCTTCTTTTCGCTCATTCGAACACTCCTTTGGCGTCGGGCAATTCATCCTGGCAGTGGCTCGCCATGGAGTTGATCGGGTTCCCGTACCGGTGTGAAGCGCAGAATATCTGCCTTCGGCCCAAAGGTGCAGCCTTTTGATTTATCTCGATTTTGAATAGACAGCCAAAACCTGTGGGAGCGAGCCTGCTCGCGAAGGCGGCGGCACATTCAACATCTTCATCGCCTGACACTGCGCTTTCGCGAGCAGGCTCGCTCCCACACTGATACGGGGCAGATCGACCATCTTCATCGCAACCAAAACCCCTGTGGGAGCGAGCCTGCTCGCGAAGGCGGCGGCACAGTCAACATTGTCATTGCCTGACAGTCCGCTTTCGCGAGCAAGCTCGCTCCCACACTGATACGGGGCAGATCGACCATCTTCATCGCAACCAAAATCCCTGTGGGAGCGAGCTTGCTCGCGAAGGCGGCGGCACATTCAACATCGTCATTGCCTGACAGTCCGCTTTCGCGAGCAAGCTCGCTCCCACACTGATCCGGGGCCGATCAACCATCTTCATCGCAACCAAAACCCCTGTGGGAGCGAGCCTGCTCGCGAAGGCGGCGGCACAGTCAACATTGTCATTGCCTGACAGTCCGCTTTCGCGAGCAAGCTCGCTCCCACACTGATACGGGGCAGATCGACCATCTTCATCGCAACCAAAATCCCTGTGGGAGCGAGCTTGCTCGCGAAGGCGGCGGCACATTCAACATCGTCATCGCCTGACACTGCGCTTTCGCGAGCAGGCTCGCTGCCACAAAGGTCAGTGAAAATCGCGGCTTTGCACATGAATGCCATTGAGCAGCGGGCTCAGGTCGCTCATGCGCCCGGCGATCAGGTGGCGCACATCGCCTTCGCGTTCCCAGCGGCCGTCGACCTTGAGCAATTGCGAACCCACCAGCACTTGGCGCTGACGCTCGGCCAGGTCACGCCAGACCACCACGTTGACGTTGCCGAACTCGTCTTCCAGGGTCACGAACGTCACCCCGCTGGCCGTACCGGGGCGCTGTCGGCCGGTGACCAGCCCGGCCACGCTGACCGGCCGGCCATGTTCGATATCCATCAATTCGCGCGAGCTGCGGCAGCGCCGGGCCTGCAACTCGCCACGCAACAATGCCAACGGGTGCGGCCCCAGCGTCGTCCCCACCGTGGCGTAATCAGCATGCAAGTCTTCGCCAACGCTGGGGTTGGGCAGGACGATTTTGACTTCTTCCTCGTTGGGCAAGCCGGCGAACAGGCCGAGTTGTTTCTGCACCCCGGCCACTTCCCAACGCGCACGATGACGATGCCCGGCCAGACCGCGCAAGGCGCCGGAGTCCGCCAGCAAGGCCTGCGCACGACTGTCGAGGGCGGCGCGCTCGCCCAAATCGGCAACATCGGCAAACGCCCCGTGGCGGCGCGCGGCTTCGATGCGCCGGGCATCTTCTTCGCGAAACCCCTTGATCATGCGCAGGCCCATGCGAATCGCCGGTTGCCCGGCACTCAGCGGCTCGAGGCTGCAATCCCAGTCACTGGCGCGCACGTCCACCGGACGGATCTGCAATTGGTGCCGCCGCGCGTCCTGCAGAATCTGGTCCGGGCTGTAAAAGCCCATCGGCCAACTGTTGATCAGTGCACAGGCGAACGCCGCCGGTTCGTGACACTTGAGCCAGCAACTGGCGTAGGTCAGCAAGGCGAAACTGGCGGCGTGGGATTCGGGGAAGCCGTAACTGCCGAAGCCTTTGATCTGCTCGAAGATCTGCGCAGCGAATTCCGGTGTGTAGCCGTTCTTTTTCATGCCGGCGGCGAGGCGCTCCTTGTGCGGCTCCAGTCCGCCATGGCGCTTCCACGCCGCCATCGAGCGGCGCAACTGATCGGCCTCGCCGGGGCTATAGTCGGCAGCGACGATGGCGATCTGCATGACCTGTTCCTGGAACAACGGCACGCCCAGGGTTCTTTTGAGTACGACTTCGAGCGCCGGCGATGGATAGGTTTCCGCCTCTTCGTTATTACGTCGGCGCAGATACGGATGAACCATGCCGCCCTGAATCGGCCCGGGCCGGACGATCGCCACTTCAATCACCAGATCGTAGAAGGTCTTAGGCTTCAGGCGCGGCAGCATCGACATCTGCGCCCGCGACTCGATCTGGAACACGCCGACGGTATCGGCGCGACTGATCATTTCGTAGGTCGGTTTGTCTTCGGCGGGGATCGTCGCGAGCGTCAGGTTCAGATCACGATGCCGGCACAGCAGGTCGAAGCAGCGGCGAATCGCACTGAGCATGCCCAAGGCGAGGATATCCACCTTGAGCAGGCCGACCGCATCGAGGTCGTCCTTGTCCCACTGAATGATGGTGCGGTCGGCCATCGCCGCGTTTTCGACCGGCACCAAGGTGTCCAGCGGCTGCTCGGAAATCACAAAACCGCCGGGGTGCTGCGACAGATGCCGGGGGAAGCCGATCAGTTGCCCGGTCAGGCTCAGCACCCGGCGCAGCACCGGACTATCCGGGTCGAAGCCGCCTTCACGCAAACGTTCCAGCGGCGGCGTCTCATCGCTCCAGCGCCCGCAGCAGTCGGCCAGCGCGTTGATCTGATCCGGCGGCAGGCCGAGGGCCTTGGCCACATCGCGCACGGCGCCGGTGGCGTGATAGGTGCTGACCACCGCCGTCAGCGCCGCACGTCCCCGGCCGTAACGGTTGAACACGTATTGCAGGACTTCTTCGCGGCGCTCGTGCTCGAAATCGACATCGATGTCCGGCGGCTCGTTGCGCTCTTTGGACATGAAACGTTCGAACAACAGCGTGGTGCGCTCCGGGTCGATTTCGGTGATGCCCAAGGCATAACACACCGCCGAGTTGGCTGCCGAACCACGGCCCTGACAGAGGATTTTCTGTGTGCGGGCAAAGCGCACCACGTCGTGCACGGTGAGGAAATAGCTTTCGTAGCCGAGCTCGGCGATCAATTGCAACTCGTCATCGATCTGCTTGAGCACCTTGGCCTGAGGCCCTTGCGGCCAGCGCCAGGCAATGCCCTCCTCGGTCAGATGGCGCAACCAGGAACTGGCACTGTGGCCCTCGGGCACCAGCTCTTTCGGATATTGATAGCGCAGCTCGCTCAGATCGAAGGTGCAGCGTCTGGCCAGTTTTAGCGACGCTTCGAGCAAGTCCGGCGGATACAGGGCGCGCAGCTCATCGAGGCAACGCAAATGCCGCTCGCCATTGGGGTGCAGGCGCAGACCCGCTTCGGCCACGGGGACGTGATGACGGATCGCGGTCATGGTGTCCTGCAAGGCACGGCGCCCCCGGGCGTGCATGTGCACATCGCCGCTGGCCACGGCTGGAATCTGCAACTCAGCCGCCAGAGCCAACAATGCCGATAGTCGCTGCTGATCGTTCTGCCCGCGATGCAGTTGCACCGTGAGCCACAGGCGGTCGCCGAAGGTTCGTTTCAGCCAGCGCCCTTCTTCCCGGTCATCCACTGAATCCGGCACCCACAACACCAGCAAACCCGGCAGCGCTTCGGCGAAGTCTTCGCGCAGCACCTGATACTGGCCTTTCTGCGTACGCCGCCGGGCTTGGGTGATCAAGCCGCACAAGGCCTGATAACCGGCAAGGTTTTCCACCAGCAGCACCAGTTTCGGGCCGTTGTCGATGCGTATCTCGCTGCCGATGATCAACGGCAACTCAACGGACTTCGCCGCTTGCCACGCACGAACGATGCCGGCCAGGGTGCATTCGTCGGTGATCGCCAGCGCTTGATAGCCGTGCTTTTTCGCCCGCTGAAACAGTTCCAGCGCGCTCGAGGCTCCGCGCTGGAAACTGAAGTTCGACAGGCAATGCAGTTCGGCGTAATCGGCACTCATGCGAACCAGCCTTGCAGCCACAGCGGACCGCCCTCACCCACCGCCCGCCAGGCCCAACCCTGCTGACCGGCGCGGTTCTGGATCAGGTAGTAATCACGCCGCACGTCGCCACCGTCCCACCAACCGGATTCGATGCGCTCTGGCCCCATGAGAATCCGCGCCGAACCTTCCGGCACACTTTGCGGTTCGTTGAGCAGCCAGCCCGGACGCTGCACGCTGGGCAACCCCGTGCAAAGCTGTTTATCGGCAGCGTTCTGCCACGCGCACTCAGGGCGATGATCGGCCTGAAAGCGCAGCCCCTGCACCGCGTCATCACCCAGCCGTGCGCGCAGACGTTCGCGCAATTGCTCCCAGGGCAAGGTCTGCTGCGGGCGGTCGTCGAACAGCTCCTGATACTGCGGAACGAAACTCGGCAGGTCTTCGGCGCGCAAGCGAAAACCACGCACCGGTGCTTCGACCTGGACTTGCTCCAGCCGGCCACGGGCCAGTTCGAAGAGCATCGCCGCGTCACGCTCGGCGCTGAGCAGGCCGACCTTGATCACTGTGTCCGGCAGCCCGGCGTGTTCCAGAAGCAAATCGAAGCGCTGCACACCGCTGTCGCGCCCGCAGAGGAACGCCGACAAATCGCCGGTCAAGCGCCGTAACGGGAACAGCAAGGCTTGATGGGATTGCACGTCGAAATTCAGTTCGATGCGGATATCGAAACGGTCGGGCGGCAGATAGAACGCCAGCGCCAGAGGGCGTGCGCCGAACAGCGTATCCAAGTGCTTGAGCATCTGCGCTTCGAAACGCCGGGCCAGTGCCTGGCGTGGCAGGCTTTGCACCTGGCTGAGATTGCGCAGGCCCATGCGCGACAACGCCGTAGCGACATTCGGTTCCAGCCCGACGCGGTCGACCGGCAATTGCCCGAGATGATGCTGCAGAGCCTCGCCGTCCGGCACCACCAGGCCATCGTAGGCATTGGCCAGCACTCGCGCCGCCACCGGGTTCGGCGCGGCGACGATTCGATGGCGAAAGCCCAGATCTTTCAATTCCTGGCGCAGGCGAGCTTCAAATTGCGGCCAGGTACCGAACAGTCCGAGGCTGGATTCGATCTCGAAGACCACGGTACGCGGGTAATGCACGCTGACCTGAGCGCTGAAGCGATAGGCCCACGCGGCGAGAAACTGCTGCCAGTGCTCGACCTCGGCCACCTCATAATCGGCGGTGGCAAAGCCTTTGCTCATGGCTTGCGCGGCGGTCATCGACATGCCAGGGCGCAGGCCGAGTTTGCGTGCCGCCGGATTTACCGCTTGCAGCACCCGCCGCTGGGCCGGGCCGCTGAGCAGGACCAGCGGCTCTTCAGGGTCGGGCCGCTGACGCAGCACGGCATCGAGGGCCAATTGCGGAAACAGGATACATACCCAGCGCATGACAATCAGTGCCCCACGGCAAAGGCAATCGGCGTAGCACGCGCCAGCCCGCCACGGCATTTGAGTACGCGTAGCTGCGCCGGTTTGGCATCGATGGCAATCCGTAACGCTGCCGGTGACGGGTTGACCGCTTCGCTCAACGGGCGCCAGGCAAAGGCCAGGGTCTGGCCGGTTTCCGCCGCTACCTGCAAACGCCGCAAGGCTCGGTCATCGGCCTTGTTCGGCCAGCACAGCACCGCGCCGCAACTGCCCGAGCGCAGGCATTGCTCCGCCGCCCACAAGGCATCGCGCTTGCTGGCCTGAATCACCGACAACTGGCGCAGATCGACTCCGGCATTGGCCCAGGCCTGCGGGTATGGCACGAACGGCGGCGCCACCAGCACGATGCGCTCACCGGCCGCGGACAATCGCGCCAGGGTTGGCCAGACCAGTTGCAGCTCGCCGACACCGGGGCCGGCGAGAAGGATTTCGCTCAGCGCCGCTTCCGGCCAGCCGCCGCTGGGCAGAGCTGCGTCCAGTCCCGCATGCCCGGTCGGCTGCGGACTCGCCGCCGGTGGCGCAGGCCTGCCGCGCCAGACCTGGCCGCCATTGAACAGCGTATCCAACGCAACGACGGCGCCCATCAGCCTTGCCTCACCAGACCACAGAACACGCCTTCGATGGCCAGATCCTGATCGTTACGCACGACAATCGGCTTGTACGCCGGGTTACGCGGCAGCAGGCGCACTTCATCTTCGACCCGTTCGAAGCGTTTGATGGTGACTTCACCGTCCAGACGCGCAACGACAATCTGGCCGTTCAGCGCCTCGGGATTGCGCCGCACACCGACCAGATCGCCATCTAGAATGCCGTCTTCGATCATCGAGTCGCCCTGCACCCGCAGCATGTAATCCGGGGTGCGGGAGAACAGCGCCGGGTCGAGCAGCAAACGGTTATGGATATCGGCATCGGCGCCAATCGGTGCGCCGGCAGCCACGCGACCGAGTACGGGAATCTCCAGCAACTCCGGACGCGGTGGCTGACCGAGCAGGCGAATGCCCCGGGCCTGATGCGGATTGACCTCAATGAAACCGGCTTCGGTGAGCGCCAGCACATGCTTGCGCGCCACGCTGCGCGAGGCAAAACCAAAAGCCTCGCTGATTTCAGCGAGGCTTGGGGGCTGACCGTGCTCGGCGATGCGATCGCGGATAAAGGTCAGAATGGCGGTACGGCGGGGAGTGAGGTTTGTCATGGAGTACATTTGTACTCCTGTGGGAAATGCCTGACAAGAACCGCCAGTCGGCGCAAGCCGACGCAGGCAGCTGCCGAAGGCTGCGATCTGATCGTTCCCACGCTCTGCTTGGGAATGACTCAAGGGACGCTCCGCGTCCAGTGACGCGGAGCGTCACGGGCTGCATTCCCACGCGGAGCGTGGGAACGATCATCGGATAAGGTCAGTAAGCCAGTTGCGCCAGGTACTCCCACGGGTAAATCCCGCGTTGATGGCCATCGCTGAACACCAGTTGCACACCATAACCCTGTGGATTTACCTCGATCAGGCGCACGCGATCATCAACCAGCGGCGTGACGCCGCGCAGGCGAAATGCGCGGCATTGCGAGCATGGGCATTGCCGGCGCAGATCGGCATGCCTGAGCAACGATTCGCGCCCGTCCGGCCAGCTCAGGCGCAACGTGCGTGCACTCTGCGAGTTGCCCACCGCCAGCGGACTCATTGCAATTGACTCAGAGCGATGCGCACGGCTTTGCGCACTTCCGGGTCGCCGTCGTCCTGCGCTGCCTGCAACGCGGCCACGGCGCCGCGATCGTTCAACTCTCCAAGCGCCAGCGCGGCCTCCTTGCGCAGGTTGCTGATGCGGTGGCCGAGGGTGTCGATCAGCGCGTCCAGCGCCGGGACGAAACGCAGACGACCGAGGCTGCGAGCGGCGCGCAGGCGCACTTGCCAGTAATCATCCCTCAGCGCTTCGACCAAGGTCGGGCCGGCGTCGCTGTGGCCAACCTTGCCCAGCGTGGTCGCAGCTTCTTCGCGCACTTGCCAGGCAGGGTCGCGCAAAGCCTGGCGCAACGCCGGCAAGACTTCGGCGCCACTGGCCAGACCCAGCGCACCTGTCGCGGCGCGGCGCACTTCGGTGTCCGGGTCGTCGCTGGCCAGTTGCGCCAGAGCTGGCAGCGCGTCGAGCTGCTTGAGCCAGCCGAGCACACCGACCGCTTCGCGACGGACATTGGCATCGGTGTCCTCCAACGCGGCGACGGCAGCCGACGCGGCCTCGGCGAAGCGCAATTCGCGTAACGCCCGAAAGGCGGCGATGCGCACACTGACATCGGCATGTGCGGTCCACGGCAGAATGACCCGCCCCGCCGCTGCAGTCTTGAGCAGGCTCAGGCTTTGCGCCGCCGCCGATTGCACGGCGGGCGCCGGATCCGTCAGCGCTTCGCACAAGGCTTGCACGACCGCTTCATCCTCCCACGCTTCAAGCAATCGCGCAGCTTCAGCGCGAACATCCTCGGCAGGATCCTGACGAAGTCGATCAACCAGCCAGAGCAAACCATCCGGTTCCTCCAGATCAGCCAGATCAATCAGGGCAATGCGCCGCACGCCAGCGTCTTCAGCCGTCAGGCGCGGTTGCAGGGCGAGGATGTCTTCGTTGTCGGTCACAGCAAAAATAGAGGTCATAGGGCAAATCGCGGCAAAGGGTTTTCAGGAGGCAGGCCGAGCGGATTGAGGCGCGGCAGCGGTCGGTCGTTGTCGTGGCGCAGCAGGTCGAGGCAATGGCGTTTCAGGCGAGCGAACTCGGGGCTGGTCACCAGTTCACTGGTACGCGGGCGTGGAAAGTCCAGACGCAGGTCTTCGATGATTTGCCCGGGCCGGGCGCTCATTACCAGCAAGCGATCGGCTAGAAACAGCGCCTCGTCGATGTCGTGGGTGACGAAAACCACCGTGGTGCGGATGCGCGTCCAGATGTCCAGCAGCAGTTCCTGCATGTTCAAGCGGGTCAGCGCATCCAGCGCGCCGAACGGCTCGTCCATCAGCAACAGGCGCGGGCGATTGACCAGCACCCGGGCGATTTCTACCCGTTGCTGCATGCCCCCGGAGAGCTGATCGGGCCAGCGCTCGGCAAAGCCTTCGAGGCCGACCAGTTTGAGAATGTCGTCAGCGGCTCGATGCCGCTCAGCCTTGCCGACCCCGCGCATCTTCAGGCCGAAGGCGACGTTGTCGCGCACCGTACGCCATGGGAACAGCGTGTGGTGCTGAAACACCATGCCGCGTTGCGGCGACGGGCCGGTCACCGCGCTGCCGTCGACTTTCAAGCTGCCGGTACTGGCATTCAAGTGTCCGGCCAGGGCGCCAAGCAAGGTCGACTTGCCGCAACCGGACGGGCCGAGAATGCACACGAACTGGCCGGGTTCGATCTGGCAATCGAGACCCTGCACCGCTTCAAAGGCTTCGCGGCCCTGGCCGAGGACGATGGACAACTGGCGAATGTCGATCCGCCCTTCCGGGGTTTGCATGACGCTCATCAGGCTTTGCCTCGCGGTCGATGCCAAGGCGTGAACAAGCCGCCCAGGCGTTTGATCAGCCAACTGCTGCCCATGCCCAACACGCCGATCAGGAGCATGCCGACGACAATGTCGGCGTAGTTCTGAATGGTGTAGGACTCCCAGGTGTAGTAACCGATACCGAACTGCCCGGAGATCATTTCCGCCGTCACCAGGCAGAACCACGAAGTGCCCATGCCGATCGCCAGGCCGGTAATGATGCTCGGCGCAGCGCCCGGCAGAATCACCTCCAGCAGAATCGCCCGACGCCCTGCTCCGAGGCTTTTTGCCGAGGCGATCAGGCGTGGATCGACGCCTTCGACGCCGTGCACGGTGTTGAGCAGGATCGGGAACAGCGCGCCGGTGAAGGTGATAAAGACCATCGACAATTCCGAGGATGGAAACATCAGGATCGCCAGCGGAATCCACGCCACGGCGGGGATCGGGCGCAGGACCTCCAGTGGTGGCAGCAGAATGTCTTCGGCCCATTTCGACCGGCCGATGGCCAGGCCCAGGGCGATACCGATGATCAACGCCGCCACGTAACCGGCGAAGACGCGGCCGAGGCTGCTGCTCAGGTGCTGCCAGAGTTTGCCCGAGTCGCCCAGGCCCAGCGCGGCTTCGATCACCGCCAGTGGCGTCGGCACGTTGGCAAAGGTGACCAGGCCGAGGTTCCAGTGGTGGCTGGCGGCGAGTTGCCAGAAGAGCAGGCAGAGCAGCAGTGAGGCGGCTCTTGATATCCAGCGCAACGGTGTTTTCATAGTCCGGTTTCCAGTTCGGGTTCTGTGTGATGGCTGTGATTTACCCCCTCACCCCAGCCCTCTCCCCCAGGGGGGCGAGGGGGAAAGGGAGCCGATTTGCGTGCTTTTCACGACCTGAGTTCGACTCGGTACTTCACGTCGGCGTATCTCTCAACAACAACTCGGTCAGTCCCCTCTCCCTCCGGGAGAGGGTTAGGGTGAGGGGCTTTTGATCTTCAGCGCTTGCAGACCTGAGTTCGACTCGGTACTTCACGTCGGCGTATCTCTTACCAACAACTCGGTCAGTCCCCTCTCCCTCCGGGAGAGGGTTAGGGTGAGGGGCTTTTGATCTTCAGCGCGCAGCAACAACCTGCGCAGTGGCATCGCTGAAGTCGAACACCTTGCCACCCTGCCCCGCAGCGTATTGCTGGGCCTGGCCCTTGAGCAGAAATGCACTGAGGCGGCCCTTGGCGTCGCTGGCAAACCACGCCTGTTCAGCGAGCAACTTGATCCCGCTGTCGCTGGCCTGCGCATACACCGCACGAATGTTCTTGCCCTCCTGCTTCAACGCCGCCAACGCGGTGAACGCCGCTTCAGCCGAGCCATAACGGCGGACTTTTTCCTCGCCACGCACCCAGATCTCCGCGACATGGCTGACATCGGTGATGGCTTTGCCCGTCGCCGCATCCACACCCGGCAACGGCGTCTGCGCGTAGTTGGCCAGTTGCGCGGTGTAATCAAGGTTCGCAGCCTTGAACGCGGCGCGGATGTACTGGTCGTCGATGAAGCTGTTCAGGTCGAGCCCGCGATCGGCTTTCTTCAGCAGCTTCAGGGTATCGATGGCGGTACCGACGGCCTGGCGATATTCAGGCTTCCAGCTCAGGTCACGGGTCTGTACGCCGAGCGGGCCATGGAACAGGTAGTTGACCTCGGCATCGACCCCGGTGACTTTGGCGATCAGTTCGCTGTACTTCTCCGGTTCGGCGGCGAGCAGTTGGTTGGCTTCGATGCTCGCACGCAGATAGGCGACGACGATTTCCGGATACTTTTTCGCGTAGGCCTGATCGACCAGTGCGCCATGGAAAGTCGGCGCGTTGGCCTGGGCGCCGTCGTAGATCTTGCGGGCGAAACCACGGCTCGGGAACAGCTCGGCGAAGGGCACGAAATCGGCGTGGGCGTCGATCTTGCCGGCCTGCAATGCCGAGCCGGCGACTTCCGGTGGCTGGGCGATGATGTTGACATCCTTGAGCGGGTCCCAGCCCTGCTCTGCCACGGCGCGCAGCAACATGCCGTGAGCCGTCGAGGCGAACGGCACCGAAATGGTCTTGCCCTTGAGTTCGCTGAGGCTTTGCACCGACGAAGCGCTCGGCACGACGATGCCGTTGCCGCTGCCCTTGATGCTGCCCGACAGCACGCTGATGAACAGGCTGTGCTTGCCCGCCGTTTCGAACGCCACACCATTGAACGCACCGGGGAAATCGGCCATGGCGCCAAAGTCGAGTTTGCCGGCGACCATCTCGTTGGTCAGCGGCGCGCCACTGGTGAAGTTTTTCCACTGCACGTCGTACTTCGCGTCTTTGTAGGCGCCATCGTGGGGCAGGTATTTTTCCAGCAGACCGAGTTCACGGATCAACAGGCCACCGGCGGCGCAATTGATAGTGGTGTCCTGGGTGCCGATGGCGATGCGGATGGTTTCGGCCGAGGCCGACAAGGTGAATGAGGCCAGGACCAGCCCAGCGAGTGCTGCACGCAACATGAGTGTTTCCCCTCGAATCATTGGTTTGAAGTTCGTCTCCGCCGCGATCGGGGCGCGGTGGGAAACGAGGGGTGTTTTGCATTCAGCGTCCGGGGTTCACCGGATGGCTATTGGATAATCACAATTGCAACGTGGGAGCGAGCCTGCTCGCGAAGGCGGCGGGTCAGTCACCATCATTGTTGAATGAACGATTGCTTTCGCGAGCAGGCTCGCTCCCACAATGGATTTGGGGTCAACGCAACAAATAGGGGATGTCGACCTTCACCGCCCCCGTCGGGCAATCCTTCTCGCACGGCATGCAGTACCAGCATTCATCGAACGCCATGTAGGCCTTTTGCGTGGCCGGGTTGATCGCCAGCAGGTCCATCGGGCAGACGTCGACACACACGGTGCAGCCCTTTTCGGCGATGCATTTGTCCTCGTCGACGGTGACCGGGGCGTTGGAGCGGAAGAAGATTTCCTGAGCTTGGTAAGCCATGGTTCGGACTCTCTGAAAAATGATGTCTCAAGCGGCGAAAGCGCCGACGCGCAGGCGGTCGTAGGCCTGCATTTCCTCGGCGTCGAGCGGGATGATGTAAGGCTCGACGGCTTTCTTGAAACTGGTCATCTTGCCGTCCTCGCCCTTCTTCAGATGACAATGGCAGAACCACTCGGCGTCGTTGCGTTGCGGATGATCGACGCGATAGTGGTACAGGCCCCAGCGGCTTTCGGCGCGGAACAACGACGCGCGGGCGGCCATTTCGGCACAGTCGCGGATCACGCTGGTTTCCATCGCTCGCATCAGTTCGTGAGCGTTGTTGGCTTTCATCTGCTCGAGATCGCGCTCGATGTCGCTGAAGCGTTGCAGGCCGATCTGCATCTTCTTGGTCACTTTCGGCGGTTGCAGGTAGTCGTTGACGAAGCGCCGCAGTTTGTATTCGACCTGCGCCGGCGGCAGACCGTCCTGGCGATCGAGCGGCGCGTAGACCCGGGCTTTCTCCTTGGCGATCTGCTCGCTGTCCAGTGCGGAAAACTCGCGACCGGCGACAAATTCCGCGGCGTTGTGCCCGGCGAACCAGCCGTAAGTGAACGCGCCGAGCATGTAATTGTGCGGCACCGCAGCCATGTCGCCGGCCGAGTACAAGCCCTTGACCGACGTCTCGGCTCGCTCGTTGACCCACACACCGGACGCCGAGTGGCCGCTGCAAAAACCGATTTCCGAAATGTGCATTTCGACCATCTGCGTGCGGTAGTCGGTGCCACGGTTGGCGTGGAACTGGCCACGGCTCGGGCGCTCGTTGCTGTGCAGGATTTCCTCGATGTTCTGGATGGTTTCCTCGGCCAGGTGATCGAGTTTGAGGAACACCGGGCCGTTGCCGCTTTCCAGTTCCTGGTGAAATTCCCACATCATCTGCCCGCTCCAGTAGTCGCACTCGATGAAGCGTTCACCCTTGTTGTTGGCGGTGTAGCCACCCAGCGGGCCGGTGACGTAGGCGCAGGCCGGACCGTTGTAGTCCTTGATCAGCGGGTTGATCTGAAAGCACTCAAGATTGGCCAGTTCGGCGCCTGCGTGATAGGCCATCGCGTAGCCGTCACCGGCATTGGTCGGGTTTTCGTAAGTGCCCATCAGGTAGCCCGACGACGGCAGACCGAGGCGCCCGGCCGCGCCGCAGGCGAGAATCACCGCTTTGGCCTTGATCACATGGAAGTCGGCGGTGCGGCAATCGAAGCCCATCACTCCGTTGACCGCGCCCTCCTCGTCGGTCAGCAAACGCGTGCAGACCAGGCGATTGGTGATGCTCACCCGCGCACGTTTCAACTGCCGATACAGGACTTTCTTGATGTCGTGCCCTTCCGGCATCGGCAGCACATAGGCGCCCATGTGGTGAACCTTTTTCACCGCGTAGTCACTGGTTTCGTCCTTCTCGAACTTCACGCCCCAGCGGTCGAGTTGTTCGATGGTTTCAAAACTGTGCGTCGCATAGGCGTAGACCGCCGCCTGATTGACGATGCCGTCATTGGCGATGGTGATTTCCTTGGTGTACTGCTCCGGTGTCGAGTGGCCGGGAATGATCGCGTTGTTCAGGCCATCCATGCCCATGCTGATCGCGCCGCTGCGCTTGACGTTGGCCTTGTCGACCAGCAACACGCGCAAATCGCGGTTCTTCTCCTTGGCCTTGATCGCCGCCATCGGCCCGGCCGTACCGCCGCCAATCACGACGATGTCGTATTCCTGTTCTAGAACGTTGCGGGTCATGCCTGCTCCCCTTTTTGCCGGTCGATCCGCAGGCGGTACTGGAACGCATCGCCACGGTAATAAAGGTGTTCAAAATCCAGCGGCTGGCCCTGGGCGTCATGGGTCAGGCGCTCGATGCGCATGATCGGCGAGCCCGCTTCGACGTTGAGCGCCTGGGTCAGATCGCTGTCGGCCAGCACTGCGTCGATGGCCAGATCGGCGTGGCCAAGGGCGATGCCGCAGTCGTTTTCGAGGATCAGAAAGATGTCGCGGGTGACCAGATCCGCCTTCTCCAGTCGCTCGCCGACCGCTTTGGGCAGGTAGGTGATTTCCAGCGAGATCGGCTCGCGATTGATCAGCCGTACGCGTTTGATCTGCGCGACGATTTCACCCTCGGTCACCTGCAGACGCTCGGCGACACGCTTGTCGGCCGGAATGAATTTGAAACTGCGCAGGCGGTTGATCACCTCGTAGCCGCGCCCGGTCATCGACTCGGCGAGGCCTTGCAGGCTGCTGACGTTCTGAAAGGTTTTCGGCTTGGCGACAAAGGTGCCCTTGCCATGGATCTTGAAGATCAGCCCTTCCTTTTGCAGATCACCGAGTGCCTGGCGCACGGTGATGCGGCTGACTTTGAACAGCGCACCCAGTTCGCTTTCGGAAGGCATCTGACTGTCTTGCGGGTATTCACCGTCGAGAATCCGCGCACGGAGCACGTCGCGCAGTTGGGTGTGCAGCGGAACGCTACTGAGGGAGAGAACGTTATCGGTCATCGTCAGATCACTTGTTATAACGAGTTATGACGTGATCTTAGAGACGTTATGGCGAGGTTGAGAAATATTGTTTGGGCATAACCTTAGATGCGCGTTGCGCCGGAAGACCTGTGGGAGCGAGCCTGCTCGCGAAAGCATTCTGTCAGTCAATACCTCCGTGACTGACACACCGCTTTCGCGAGCAGGCTCGCTCCCACAGGGGATCGTGAGCTATTCAGCGTTTGAGGATCTCGTCCATGACCCAATCGGTCTTGACGGCTTGCTCGGCCACGGCGGGATGCTGTGAATCACCCCGAATATGCGCATTCATCCCCAGCACGTGATGCCACTGAATATGCTCGTGATGAGCGATCTCCAGGCTGATCTGCTCATCGGCATCCAGCTGCACCGGATGCTCGTCAAACACCGAAAACCCGATGCGCCCTTTGCTGCCGATAATCTCGACGCGATCCTCACGGCGGTCCGCAACAAAGTTCCAGCAGCCCATGCCCAGCGCTCCGGAAGCGAATCGCCAAGTGGCGCTGACCGCATCTTCCGCCGCGTACAAACCTGCCTGACGCGCGGTGAAACCGGCGACTTCAACGATGTCGCCAAGCAGATACTGGAACAGGTCCAAGCCATGGCTGGCCAGGTCGGCAAAGTAGCCGCCGCCCGCCACCGCCGGGTCGGTGCGCCAATTATCGCGACCCTCAAGATCAGCCGGCGACGGCGCTTTGGTCAGTGTCCAGCTCAGATGGCGAACATCACCAATGCGCCCCTCCTCCAGCCATTGCCGCACCTGAGCGAAGCGCGGCAGCGAGCGGCGGTAATAGGAGACGAACAAGTGCAGACCGGCAGCGGCAAACGCTTGCTGCATCTCGCGGCTTTGCCCGGCGTTGAGCGCCATGGGCTTTTCCACGCAGCAATGCTTGCCGGCGGCGGCGACTTTCAGGCTGTAGGCATGGTGGCTGTCGGGCGGTGTGGCGATGTACACCGCGTCCACTTCGGGATCGTTGATCAGCGCATCGACATCGGTATAGACGCGGCTGATGCCGTGGCGCGCGGCGTAGTCGGTCACCGCTTCGAGGCGACGGCCCATCACTGCAATCAGCGCCGAACCGGGCGCCTTGTAGAAGGCCGGCCCGCTCTTGCGTTCAGCGACACTGCCGCAACCGATCATGCCCCAGCGCACCACGTTCATAGGCAGTCCTCAGCCGATGCGCAGCGCGCGCAGATCAAGGCGTCCATCCTTGAGCGGCGGGCACCAGTAGTAGCCGCCGGTGATTGGCCGGCTGATCTGGTACAAGCCATCGGCTATACCGTCCTCCAGGCCGCTCATGCGCCGCAGCTGTGCCTCGAAGGCATCCAGCGAAAAACCGAAAGCGAGGAACATCAAACCGGCACGATCGCCTTCGATCCACGGCATCGAGCGGCGCACGACGAACGCTTCCGGGGCGAAGCTCTCTTGCGCGGTGCGTTTGACGTGGGCGGAGATCGGCGCGTCGTCGATTTCTTCGTTATCGCTCAAGCGCCGTCCCATGATGTCGTCCTTGGCGCCGGCAGACAGGCGATGAAAACCCTTGAGGTCGTGCTGCCACTGCTGGATCGCGGCGAAGCTGCCACCGACCAGCCCGTCCGCGCCACTGCTCAGCAGCGCGGCGGCGACAGCGGCATCATCGTGCGGGTTTTCCGTGCCGTCCTCGTACCCGGTGAGGTCGTGGCCGTCCATGTGGCGGAAGGCTTCCTGCATCTCGACCAGACGCAAGGCCGGGGCCAGCGCGGCTTCGATAGCGTTGCAGCGGTTGAGCAGTTCACCACGGTCGACACCGTGCAGCCAGATCCACAGGGCATGCTGGGTCGACGGGTTGTTCACGCCAACGCCGGTCAGCGCCGGGAAGCTGCGCAGGCCGGCGATTTCGACATTCAGCGCCTTGGTCAACGACTCACCAAAGCCAACCACCGCCGACTTGCCATCCACCAGCATCAGCAGGCTGTCGATCGCTTGCGGCAAGGCTTCAACCGACGCCAGGGCGAAAAACAGATGACGTGCTTGCGCAGGAACAGGGGTAGCGAGAATGCCCGGCTGGTAGTAACTCATGTGAACTCCTTGAAAAAGTGCGCGGAGTTTACCTGTAGCCGGATCGTTTGTGTGGGTGGCGAGAGCGTCGTCGTTCAGCGTTCAACGCCTTCGATCAACGCCCTCAAAGCCAGCGCATCGGCGGTGGCGGCGCCGCTGGCGGTGTTGTCGAAGATGCACCAGATGTCCCTGTCTTCGGCATTTGCGCGCCGCAGGTTCTGAGCAAGCTGTTGCAGATAGGCCGCTTCATAAGCGCTGTGATAAATCCGTGGCGAGCCGTGCAGGCGCCAATACTGCAGGCCTTGCCAGCCACCCGGTGCGGTGTCGCTGCTGATCCGCGAGGGATCGACCACCGCCTGGGCAATCTGCAGCTCCACCAGCATTGCCTCAGCCTCAGTCCAAGATTCGTGTCGTGGTTCCAGCACCACACTGCCCTTGAACCGCTCGCGCAGGGCATGAAAAAACGCCTCGGCCACCGGCGCATCGAAGGCAAGTTTGGGTGGCAGTTGCACCAGCAGGCAGCCGAGTCGATCAGCCAAGCCCTGGCATTGCCCGAGAAACTCATCGAGCGCGGCCGCGCTGTCCGCCAGCCGCTGTTCATGGGTGATGAGCTTCGGCACTTTCACTGCGAAGCGAAAGTCCGGCGCTACCGAGTCGGCCCAGCGTTCGTAGGTCTGACGCCGATGCGGGCGATAGAACGAGCTGTTGATTTCCACACAGTTGAAGCGCGCGGCGTAGCGTTGCAGGTGCGTGCCTTCGGCGGGGAATGCCGGCCAGTGCTCGCGCCCGAGACTCCAGCCGGCGCAACCGATGTAGATGGTTGACTCGTTCAAGCGCACACCGTCATTTCTTCCCGGGCAACACCGCGCCCAACACCTGCTTGGCGGTCTGCACGATCACCCCGGCTTCGTCCGGATCGCCCTTGAGCAGGGTCGTGGCGAATTTCTTCGCTTGCTCAAGCTTGATGTGCGGCGGCAACGGCGGCACGTTCGGGTCGGTCTTGAACTCGATCAGCACCGGCACTTCCGAGGCGAGTGCCTGTTCCCACGCAGCGGCGACCTCTTCCTCGCGATCAACGAAAATGCCCTTGAGGCCGATGGAAATCGCGAACAGGTGATACGGCACATCAGGAATGCTCTGCGACGCTTCGAATTTGGGATCACCCTCCATTACCCGCTGCTCCCAGGTGACCTGGTTGAGGTCTTCATTGTTGAACACCGCGCAGATCCATTTCGGGCTCTGCCATTGCCGCCAGTATTTGGCGACAGTGATCAGCTCGGCCATGTTGTTCATCTGCATCGCGCCGTCGCCGACCAGGGCAATGACCGGGCGTTCCGGGAAGGCGAACTTGGCCGCGATCGCATAGGGCACCGCCGCGCCCATCGAGGCCAGGCCACCGGACAGTGAGCATTTCATACCGCGACGGATTTTCAGGTCACGGGCGAACCAGTTGGCGCAGGAGCCGGAATCGCTAGTGATGATTGCCTGCTCAGGCAAGCGCGGTGACAACTCGTAGACCACTCGTTGCGGGTTGACCGGATCGGCTTTGGCCATGGCGCGTTTTTCCAGGGTTTTCTCCCAGCTGCTGCGCCAGCCTTCGATCTTCTTGCGCCATTTGTTCGAGGTTTTCTGTTCCAGCAAGGGCAGCAACGCGGCGAGGGTTTCCGCTGAATCACCGACCAGGTTGACCTCCATCGGATAACGCAGGCTGAGCATGTCCGGCTGCAAGTCGATCTGCACCCCGCGCGCCTGGCCTTCCTTGGGCAGAAACTCGGAATACGGGAAGCCCGAACCGATCATCAGCAAGGTGTCGCACTCGCTCATCAGCTTGTAGCTGGGCTCGGTGCCGAGCAGGCCGATGCTGCCGGTGACCCACTGCAAATCGTCTGGCAACGCTGCTTTGCCCAACAGCGCCTTGGCGACGCCCGCGCCGAGCTTTTCCGCCACGGCGATGACCAGATCGGTCGCCTCCAGCGCGCCGGCACCCACCAGAATCGCGACTTTTTCGCCGCTGTTCAGCACCTCGGCGGCGCGTTGCAGATCGGCGGCATAAGGAACGACTTTCGGCTTGCTGTAGCCGACGCCGGAATGCGCGGTGCCATGGGCGCGCGCCGGTTGTTCGTAAGGCAGATCCTGCAAGTCATTGGGCAGAATCAACGCGGTGACGCGGCGCTCGCCGACCGCAGTGCGCACCGCGCGATCAAGCAGATGGCGCACTTGCGACGGCGCCGAAGCCTGCTGCACAAACGCACCGGCGACATCCTTGAACATCGACACCAGATCCAGTTCCTGCTGGTAGTGACTGCCCAGCGCCGTACGCGCCTGCTGACCGACAATGGCCAGCACCGGCATGTGATCCATGCGCGCGTCGTAGAGGCCGGTGATCAGGTGCGAGGCGCCGGGACCCGAGGTGGCGATGCACACGCCCAGCTCGCCGGTGAACTTGGCGTGGGCCGAGGCCATGAACGCAGCCATTTCCTCGTGCCGTGCCTGAACGAATTCGATCTTGCCTTTGGCCCGGCTCATGGCGCCGAACACGCCGTTGATGCCATCCCCCGGATAACCAAAAATTCGCGTGACGCCCCATTCGCTGAGCCGCTCAACCAGAAAATCACCAACTGTCATCGTCATCTTGACCCTCGCCATTTACCGCTGCATGGACATATAAGGGTCTGGACAGCCCGGTGCGCGATGAAGTTTCGCTGGATTGTCCGGGCATGGGCTCAGGCACCGTGTTTGCGCGGCAATGATTTTTTGAGGCGATTGCCCTGCGCTGCGGTCGACTGATAAATCGAGCGAAGGAGGATTGGCCATGACTGAAGTGCAAACCCTGCTGCTGGAACGCAATGACTGGGTGCCGAACAATCCGCGTCTGCCGGTGCTGATCTACCGCCGCGCGGTGGCCATCGAGGGCAACGATCCGGCGGCGCGCTTCGAGCAGACGTTCGGCGCCAATGGCTGGCCGGCGCAGTGGCGCTACGGCATTTATGACTATCACCACTATCACACTGAAGGCCACGAAGTGCTTGGCGTGGCGGCCGGTCAGGCGCGGTTGATGTTGGGCGGGCCTGATGGGCAAGTCGTCGACGTCGGTGCTGGGGATGTGTTGTTGCTGCCGGCGGGAACCGGGCACTGCAATCTGGGCTCGAGCGAGGATTTTCTGGTGGTGGGTGCTTATCCGCCGGGGCAGCAGGCGGATATTTGCCGGGCCGCGCCGAGTGATGCGCAGTTGGCGCGGATTGCGGGGCTGGCGTTTCCTGAGACAGATCCGGTGCAGGGACTCGGGGGTGCGGTTGGGCGGTATTGGAGCTGTTAGGCGCGGCGACCCTGCCGACGCTTCGCGAGCAGGCTCGCTCCCACAATGAATACGGGTGAACCCTGTTTCTCTGTCCAATACATACCCCTGTGGGAGCGAGCCTGCTCGCGAAGGCGGCAGATCGGTTTGCATCATTCAATATGAATAACCGCACTCACCGCTGGCACCCGCCGGAAATTTTCCCTACGGTGTCTACCTGTTCTCTCCCAGCATCGACGAGGTCCGTTTCATGAGCAAAGCGTCTTACGTTCCGCCCAAGGTCTGGAAACACGAAGCTCCTTCCGGCGGCCACTTCGCCAGCATCAACCGGCCGATCGCCGGGCCGACCCACGATAAGGAACTGCCGGTCGGCAAGCATCCGCTGCAACTGTATTCGCTGGCCACGCCCAACGGCGTCAAGGTCACCATCATGCTCGAAGAGTTGCTCGCACTCGGCCACAGCGAGGCCGAATACGACGCGTGGCTGATCCGCATTGGCGAGGGCGATCAGTTCTCCAGCGGTTTCGTCGAGGTCAACCCGAATTCGAAAATCCCGGCGCTGCTGGATCGCAGCGTCGAGCCGCCGATCCGGGTGTTCGAGTCCGGTTCGATCCTGCTGTATCTCGCGGAAAAGTTCGGCGCCTTGCTGCCCAAGGATCCGGCCGGTCGCACCGAAACCCTCAACTGGCTGTTCTGGCAAATGGGCTCGGCGCCGTACTTGGGCGGCGGCTTCGGGCACTTCTACGCGTATGCGCCGGAGAAGCTCGAATACCCGATCAACCGCTTCACCATGGAAGCCAAACGGCAGCTGGATGTGCTCAACCGCCGTCTCGCCGACAACGCCTATCTGGCCGGCGACGATTACACCATCGCCGACATCGCCGTGTGGCCCTGGTACGGGCAACTGGTGCGCAACAACGTTTACTCGGCGGCGGAATTTCTCGCCGCGCATGAGTACACCCATGTGCAGCGCTGGGCGGAAGAAATCGCCAAGCGGCCAGCGGTCATGCGTGGGCAGCGAGTGAATCGCACCTGGGGTGATGAAGACAGTCAGGTGCCGGAGCGGCATGGGGCGAAGGATCTGGACTGATTTCAGAAAAAACGCATCACCCTGTGGGAGCGAGCCTGCTCGCGAAAGCGGAGTATCAGACAACGAATCTGTTGAATGACCCACCGCCTTCGCGAGCAGGCTCGCTCCCACATTTGCGTCCGAAAGCCATCGAATCCAATTGTGAAAAAATCATTAACTAACTGACTCGTACGGGTTTATTCCCCCGGAAACTTCCGACATACTAATGCGAATAATTCTTACATGCACTCGCATTCGTTTCGTTTGGGTAAATCTTGGGGAAGCAGATAGATGTCGTTTCACACCATTCACCGCCGCTCGAACCTTTCACCTAACCTCCTCGCAATCGCCATCGGCATGGCCAGCATCGCTCCTGCGTTGGCTGAAGAAACCGCAGCCACAGCGCCCACCAATGGCCCGCTGGAACTGCAAGCGACCGAAATCGGCGCTACGCAGATGAGCAGCACCACCGAAGACACGCAGTCCTACACCACCGGCCCGATGCAGACCGCGACCAAGCTGTCGCTGACCATGCGCGAAACGCCGCAGGCGGTGACGGTGATCACTCGCCAGCGCATGGACGACCAGAACATGACCAGCGTCAACGACGTGGTGCGCGGCACGCCGGGGCTGTTCCTCAGCGAGGCCAGCGGCCCGGGCCGGCAGACTTACAAGGCGCGCGGTTTCGACATCGACAACATCATGTACGACGGCCTGCCCAGCTCGTATTCGCCGTTCACTTTGGCCGTGCAACCGAACCTGGCGATGTTCGACCGGGTGGAAATCGTCCGTGGCGCGACCGGCCTGGTCACCGGTGCCGGCAACCCGTCGGCGGCGATCAACATGTTGCGCAAACGCCCGACCGCCGATCAGCGCGTGACCCTCACCGGCGCCGCCGGCAGCTGGGATGACTACCGTGGTGAAGTCGACGCCTCCAGCCCGCTGAACGACAGCGGCACCCTGCGTGGCCGGGTGGTGACGTCGTATCAGGGCGCCGATAGTTTTCGCGACAAGGAAGAAAACGATCACGGCCTGTTCTACGCCATCGGTGAAGCCGACCTGAGCGACAGCACCACGGCGACCCTCGGTTTCTCCCGGCAGAACGATCAGACCAATTATTTCTGGGGCGGCCTGCCGATCGGCGAAGACGGCCACCACCTTGATCTGCCCCGCTCCACTTACCCGGGCACCGACTGGGAAAACCGCAAGCTGCAAGTCGACACCGTATTCGGTGAAGTCGAACACCGTTTCGACAACGACTGGAAACTGCATGTTGGCGGTTCCACTTCGACAACCGAAGGCGAATTCTCCGGCACGTACCTGTCGCGTTACGACGGCCCGCTGGAAACCACCGCCTACCAATCGCACCACACCGACAAGCAACGCGCCTTCGATGGTTTCGCCAGCGGCCCGTTCGAAGCGTTCGGCCGTACCCACGAACTGGTAGTCGGCGCCAGCAATCGGGTGTACGACGCCACCACCAAGGAATACGCGCCCTACGACACCGGCCTGCCGATCGCCGCGCCCAAGCCGGACTTCGTCCGTAGCGGCAAGTCGCGCAACGTCACCACCCAGGACGCGGTTTACCTGACCACGCGCTTGAGCCTGGCCGACCCGCTGACGCTGATCCTCGGCAGTCGTCTGGACTGGTATGACTACGACGATCGCAGTGCCGACGGTGACTTCAAGGTCACGCGCAACCTGACCCGTTACGCCGGCCTGATCTACAAACTCGACGACCATCACTCGGTCTACGCCAGCTACACCGACATCTTCACCCCGCAAACCCAGAAGGACCTCGGCGGCAAAGTGCTTGAGCCGATCGTCGGTGAAAACTACGAAGTCGGTATCAAGGGCGAATATTTCGACGGCGCGCTGAACGGCAGCGTGGCAGTGTTCCAGATGGACCAGACCAACCGCGCCACTCAGGCAGCGACCCAGCTAGGCTGCCCGGAACTGACCTGTTACGAAACCTCCGGCAAGGTTCGCGCCCAAGGCGTGGACATGGAACTGCAAGGTGCGCTGACCGAGCAATGGCAAGTCGGCGCCGGCTACACCTACACCCGCGCCCACTACATCAAGGACGAAAACCCGGCCAACAATAACCAGAAATTCGACACCGACATGCCCGAGCACCTGTTCAAGGTCTCCACCGTGTATCGTTTCAAAGGCCCGCTGGAAAAACTGCGCGTGGGCGGCAACGTCTACTGGCAGAGCCGCATGTACAACGACATCGCTCTGGCCAATGGCGGCAGCTATCGCCTCGAACAGGGCGGCTACGCGGTCACCGACCTGATGGCCGGTTACGAGGTTAACAAGCACCTCGACCTGCAGGTCAACGCCAACAACATTTTCGACCGCAAGTACTATTCCTCCATCGGCACCGACGTGACCTGGGGCTCGACCGATAACTACGGCACCCCGCGCAGCTACATGATGACGGCCAAGTACAAGTTCTGAGGCGATAGCGCTCAGCAAGCACCACACAGGGCGCCGGGAGTTTTCCCGGTGCCCTTTTTTGCAGGTTCATTAGGCATGTCCAACGTTTACCGATAGTCTCTTGCGACACTTTCGCGAAGCACCGGCCATGCCCCAGACAGATTTCTCCTCCGACCTCCAGGCCATCGGCAGCATCGACGCTGTGCCGGTGATCCTGAGCATGGTCAAGCACATCACCGGTATGCGCTTCGCCGCCGTAGCGCGGGTCACCGAGAGCAAGTGGATCGCCTGCGCCGTGGATGACTCGATAGACTTCGGCTTGTTGCCCGGCGGCGAACTGGTGCTGGAATCGACGATTTGTCATGAGATCCGTCAGCACCATCAGCCGGTGATCTTCGGCCATGCCAGCCAGCACCCGCTGTTCTCCACGCACCACACGCCGAAAACCTACGGTCTGGAAAGCTACATCTCCATTCCGATCATCAAGGCCGATGGCGAATTCTTCGGCACGCTGTGCGCCATTGATTCGGTGCCGGCGAACCTTGACGACCCGGCCATCGAAAAGACCCTCACCCTCTTCGCCCAACTGATTGCGATGAGCCTGGATACCCAAGGCCATTTGCACGCGACCAAAACCGCGCTGGCCGATGCCAACGAAATGGGCCGTCTGCGCGAGCAGTTCATCGCCGTTCTGGGCCATGACTTGCGCACGCCACTCAGTGCCATCCGCATGAGTGCCGATCTGCTGGACAGCAAAGTCGAGGACAAGCGCTCGCGCACGCTGCTGTCGGCGATTCGCACCAGCTCGGTGCGCATGGGCGTGCTGATCGAAAACATCCTCGACTTCGCTCGGGGTCGGCTCGGCAGTGGCATCCCGGTACAGCGCAAACTGGTCGATGACTTGCAGCAAACGCTGCGCCAGACCCTGGAAGAAATCCAGGTGGCCTACCCGCAGGCGAAGTTCATCGATTCGCTGGAGGTGCCGGCCGGGGTCTATTGCGACCCGCTGCGGATCAGCCAGTTGTTGTCGAATCTGCTGGGCAACGCCGTGACCCACGGCTCCACCGCCGAACCGATCGTGCTCAAAGCCTTTGCCGAGGGCGACGAAATCGTTATTTCGTTGACCAATCAGGGCACGCCGATCCCGCCTGCGCTGATGCCGCTGCTGTTCGAACCGTTTTCCCGTTCCGAAGCAGGCCAGCGTCATGAAGGGTTGGGACTGGGCTTGTACATCGCCGGGCAGATTGCCAATGCGCACAACGGCACCTTGAGCGTGACATCCGACCGTGAAACGGGCACCTGTTTTGTCGCGCGCTTCCCTGCCCGCTTCAAGTGGGTCTGAGCGCCGCTCTAAGTATTCAGTGGCGTCTGCGGCGTGTCCGGGTTGAGCTGGCGGCGGCGGAACTGCCCCGGTGGCTGGCCATGAATCTGGCGAAACCGCCGGGAGAAATAGGCCTCATCGGCGAACCCGCACAACCGCGCCACTTCGCCCACCGAGCGCGTACTGTTGAGGAGGAAGTTGCGCGCCGCGTGCATGCGCCGCTCCAGCACCAGCTCGGTGAAGGTCTTGCCGATCTCTTTGCGCAGCCAGTGCGTCAGGTAGGTCGGTGACAGATAGGTCGCAGCGGCGACTTTGATCAGGTTGAGATCAGGATCGGCGATGTTTTTCCGCAAATACTCGAACATGCGGCTCAAGGCGTCGCGACGACTGTTCTCGGCGGCATTCTCTTCCGCCAGACGCTTGAGCGGCTCGGCGTAGAGAAAACACACGCTACCGATCATCTGCAGCAACAAGCCCTTGAGCATTTCCCGCGTGCCGAACTGACGGTTCTCATCGAGTGCGCGCATCTGTTCGATCAGGCCGCAGACCTGAGCGAAATCCTCATCGCCCAAAATGAAATCCAGATGTTCCTGAAAGCGGAACGGCGACAGCTCGGGCGCGAGCAGGATCGACACCTCTTCCAGATCCATCGGGTCGCATTGCAGGTGCGGCAAGAGAAACGTCTGGGAAAAATTGATGACGATGAAATTGCTGTCCTCGGGATGCGGAATCACATGCACCCGATGAGGCAGGATGAACGCCAGAGTGTTGCGCGGGAACGGCCGCTGCACGCTGCCGATGTGCTGCACGGTGTCGCCACCGAGGTTGATCTGGATCTGGAAGTACTCGTGCCGGTGAGGCGCGGTTTCGGCGCGACGACCCTTTTTGTCGCGAATGTAGAAATCGGTTAATTCGCTGCGTTGCTGCATGACGTAAGTCGGGATACGGCTGGGTGAAGACATGGGCAGAAGGTCCTCCGGGCAGTGAGGTAGCGCCTGTCATCTTGCAGGGTTGGGCGGTGGGCGGCAATGAGTCATACGATGACATTGGCTTTTTTGAAAGAAGCCTCGCGATGAGCCTGTCCAAAAATCGCATTAGCTTAAAAACAGTGATAATCGTTATTTTTCAGTTGCTTGCGATTTAAATCTGATCTTTATTCTCAAGACAAATCGTATTTATCTTTTTGGACACGTTCGCCAAATCCACTTTTTTCAAGAAAAAACGTTCTAACCCATCGGTTGATTTAGAACCGTTGTACGACCACTGTAATGACCAACGCAGCCCAACCTCTTTCAAAAACAATCAAAGGTGCGCACGTCATGATCCTGCTATTTCCCCTCGCCGCCCCGCCCGACCTCCCCTTGAAATCAATCGCACAAAGACGTTCCTGAACGTCTGAAACCCAGGCTGCAACCCGTTCGATTGCCTTGCCCCACACATTGCGGGCAACGGCATCGGCTGCTCGAAAAATCTCGACTCTTCTAACAATAACGAGGTCTCCGCATGTCCAACTCCCATTCTTCCAGTGCCACGGTGCCGCCGGTGATTGCCGGCGCACGCGATGCCGTTACGGCGCAGCGCCTGCCTACGCGGCGGCGCTGGTTCATGCTGTCTTTGCTGCTGATCGCGACGATCATCAATTACATCGACCGGGTGAACATCTCGATCGCCGCGCCGTTCATGGCCAAGGACCTGGGCCTGGACAAGATCGAGATGGGCCTGATTTTTTCCGCGTTCGCCTGGACCTATGCCTTGGCGCTGGTGCCGGCCGGCTTCATTGCCGACCGGTTTGGCTCGCGCTTCACCTACGGCGTTTCGCTGATCAGTTGGTCGACCGTCACCGTTTGCCAGGGTTTCGCCACGGGGTTTGCCTCGCTGTTCGGCCTGCGCCTGGCGGTCGGCGCCATGGAAGCCCCGGCTTTTCCGGCCAACAGCCGCGCGGTGACGGTGTGGTTCCCGGCGCGGGAACGCGGGATGGCCAGCAGCATTTACGTGTGCGGTCAGTACCTCGGCACGGCGCTGTTCACCGGCGCGCTGTTGTGGCTGGCGACCACTTTTGACTGGCGCCACGTGTTCTACAGCACCGGCGCACTCGGCATCGTCTTCGGTGTGCTGTGGCTGTACCTGTATCGCGATCCGCTGAACTGCAAGAAAGTCAGCCAGGAAGAATTGAAGTACATCGAAACCGGCGGCGGTCTGGTCAAGAGCAGCCAGGAGCGCACCCGCTTCAACTGGCGGCAGATTGCCGAGCTGTTCAGCTATCGGCAGATCTGGGCGATCTGCATCGGCAAATTCGCCAGCACCTCGGCGCTGTACTTCTTCCTCACCTGGTTCCCGACCTACCTGATCGAAGAACGCAAACTGACCATGATCAAGGCCGGGATCTTCGCCGTGCTGCCCTTCGTCGGTGCCACGGTGGGGATTCTGCTGGCCGGCATCGTTTCCGACTTGCTGATCCGTCGCGGCTACTCGATGTCGTTTGCGCGCAAGTTGCCGCTGGTGGTCGGTTCGATGCTGGGCATGTCGATCGTGCTGGTGAATTTCACTGACTCCAACCTGATCTGCATCGCCGTGCTGACCATCGCCTTCTTCGCCCAAGGCATCGCGTCCTCGTCGTGGGCGGCGGTATCGGAAGTCGCGCCGAAAGAGCTGATCGGCCTCACCGGCGGCATTACCAGCCTGGCGGCGAATATCGGTGGCATCGTCACGCCGATCGTGATCGGCGCCATCGTCCACGCCACCGGCTCCTTCGCCTATGCCTTCTGGTTCATTGGCGGCGTCGCGCTGATCGGCACCCTCTCCTATTCGTTACTGCTCGGACGCCTGTATCGCATCGAGCTGAAGGTGCGCTGAGGCAAGAACCCGGATTTGTCCAAACGCAGGCGGCTTTCGTCCAACTTCACCGACGCCAGCCGCCGTACGCTGCCCTTTCAAACAGGATGACCCGCAGGATGAACATGACTGAATACGTCTTTACCCCGGATCTGCCCGTGACCTTGCCGGTACTCGGCACCGAGCAGCGCTTCCCCATTGGCCGGGTGTTCTGCGTCGGCCGCAACTACCCATGGCCGGACACTCAAGGCCAGTCGCGCCAGCCGCCGGTGTTTTTCATGAAACCGCCGAGCTGCGTGGTCGATGCCGTCGGCGACATCGCCTTCCCGACAGTGTGCGAGGACTTCGTTCACGAAATCGAACTGGTCGTGGCCATCGGTGAAGGCGGCGCCAATATCCCCGAGGATCAAGCGCTCGCCTACGTGTGGGGCTACGCCGCCGGCCTCGACCTGACCCGCCGCGATGTGCAACGCGCGGCCAAGAGCAACGGCTTGCCGTGGGAAGGCGCCAAGGTGTTCGACGGCGCCGCGCCGATGACTGCCGTTGTCCCGGTGAGCCGCAGCGGCCATCCCGAGGGTGAGTTGTGGCTGAACGTCAACGGCGAAGAACGCCAACGCGACAACCTCGACAGCCAGATCTGGTCGGTCAGTGAAGTAATCGCGCGCATCTCGCAATCCGTGGCCCTGCGCGCCGGCGACCTGATCATGACCGGCAGCCCCGCCGGCGTTGACAGTCTGCAACCGGGCGACGTGATCAGCGCCGGCATCGACGGCATCGGCCACCTGGAAATGCGCGTCGGCCCACGGCCCTGATTCCAGCGGATTGAGAAAAAAGGAGAACAACAATATGACGACCTCTTTGAAAGTCGCGCTGGTCACCGGCGCCGGCAGTGGCATCGGCCGCGCCGTGGCGCTGGGCCTGATGGCCGATGGTTTCACCCTCGTGCTCGCCGGACGCCGGCCCGAGCCCTTGCAAGCGCTGGTCGAACTGGCGCAGAGCCAGGGTCACCCAGCGCTGGCGGTACCCACCGACGTGCGCGATCCGGCCAGTGTCGACGTGCTGTTCGCGACCATTGCCGAGGTCTACGGCCGCCTCGATGTGGTCTTCAACAACGCCGGCGTCAACGCCCCCGCCGTGCCGCTGGACGAGCTGACCTTCGAGCAGTGGCGCAACGTGATCGACACCAACCTCAACGGTGTCTTTCTGTGCGCTCGCGGCGCCTTCGGGCTGATGCGCAAACAACAGCCGCAGGGCGGACGAATCATCAACAACGGTTCGATTTCCGCACACACACCGCGCCCGTTCAGCAGCGCCTACACCGCGAGCAAACACGCCGTGCTCGGCCTGACCAAATCGCTGGCGCTGGACGGCCGCGAATTCAACATCGCCTGCAGCCAGATCGACATCGGCAATGCCCTGACGGAAATGTCGGTGCGCATGACCAAAGGCGTACGCCAGGCCAACGGCAGCATCGCCGTCGAGCCGATGGTCGACGTCAAACACGTCGCCGATGCGGTGCGCTACATCGCCGGCCTGCCGCTGTCGGCCAACGTCCTGAACATGACCGTCATGGCCAGCGCCATGCCGTTTGCCGGCCGCGGTTGAGCCGGCCTTTTTATTGCGTAACGAGGTAGCCATGAAGCCAGAAATCCTGCAACTGAGCCCGATCCTGATCCCGGAAATCAACGCGCGTCTGGACCAACTGTTCACCGTACGCCGCTACTTCCAGCAAGCGGACAAACCCGCCTACATAAAGGAACACGGCGCCAGCATTCGCGGCGTCATCACCGGCGGTCACACCGGCATCAGCCAGGCGCTGATGGCGCAACTGCCGAACCTGGAAGTCGTCGCGGTCAACGGCGTCGGCACCGACGCCGTCGATCTGGCCTACGCCCGCGATCGTTGCATCCGCGTCACCGCCACCATCGGCGCCCTCACCGAAGACGTCGCCGACCTCGCCATCGGCCTGCTCATCTCGGTCTGTCGCGGCCTGTGCACCAGCGACCGCTACGTGCGCTCCGGCCAATGGCCACAAAGCCCGACCCCACTCGCCCCGCTGCCCTTGGCCCGACAAGTCTCCGGCATGCGCATCGGCATCGTCGGCATGGGCCGCGTCGGCCGCGCCATCGCCACCCGCGCCGCCGCCTTCGGCTGCCCGATCAGCTACACCGACCTGCAACCGATGAGCGACGTCCCCCACACCTTCGTCGCCGACCTCAAACAACTGGCCCGCGACAGCGACGCCCTGATCCTCGCCGCCGCGGCGGACAAGGGCGAAGCGATCATTGACGCGCAAGTGCTGCAAGCGCTGGGCAAGGACGGTTACCTGGTCAACGTCGCCCGGGGCAAACTGGTGAACGAAGCGGATCTGGTTGCCGCGCTTTCGGCTGGGGAAATTGCCGGGGCGGGGCTGGATGTGTTTGTCGATGAACCGAATGTGCCCGAAGCGTTGTTTGCTAATGAACAAGTGGTGCTGCAACCGCATCGGGCCAGCGCCACGCTTCAGACACGCACGCGGATGGGGGAAATGGTGGTGGCCAGTCTGGTTGATACGTTTGCGGGGAAAGTGCCGGTTGGGTGTGTGACGGGGTGAACGGGTTCCGGAGCGCTGTTCGTGATCGCGGCACACACCGCCTTCGCGAGCAGGCTCGCTCCCACAGGTTTGATTGCGTACATTCAGTGAGAAATAGGGCGTCTGTCAGGCCGCCTTCGCTGGCAAGCCAGCTCCCACAGGTTTTTGTGGCGTGAACAGGAATTGGTCAACACCCAACGTCCAATGCAGGCTTGCTCTCAACAGAAAAGCAAAAGCAAAGGCCAGATCAAAAGATCGCAGCCTTCGGCAGCTCCTACACACGATGAGCGCAAGCTCGAGTAGCTTTTGATCCTGGAGCCCGTCGGCAGGCTGAGTGGAGGGATTGATCCGGGTGTGGGAGCGCAGCGACCGTCTGGCGCAGCCAGACACAGCGGAAGGAGGTGCAGCGAAGCAAACCGTAGCCGCTGCGCCCGGATCGATCCCGGAGCGAAGGAACCCCGAGCTCCAGCGAGCGGGCCGAACGTCAGGGCGAAGCCTTTTTGGGTACTTTTTCGGCGTCTGGAAAAAGTGCCTCGCCGTAAGGGCGAAACCGCCAGCCGCAACACCACCAAAAAAGGATATACACCCAAAAACCCCGAAGCATGGTCGGCCCAAAGGCCGCCAAGTCCCCAAAAAAAACCCCACAACCGAAAACCAGTGTGGGGCGAAAAAATTGGTTGGTTGCGGCCAACCAAAGGAGCTCTGTCAAAACCCGTCAAGCGCTCAGATCAAATACACTCCTGAGCCGCCCGCTCAAAACTCGAAGGCAACAAATTCGACGCCAGCAAATGCCGCTCATAAATGAACACCTTGCCGCCCTTCCCCGCCTTGTACGCCTCCAGCACGTTATCCGCCGACACCTTGCTCGGCACCACAATCCGATAACTGCGCTGACTCTGCGAAACCGTCGGATTCAACGCACTGTCCTGCAACTTCGGCACCACGCAATCGGCGTACTGCGCCGGCGTCTTGCTGGTCTGCAAGGTCAGGGTCGGATCGTTCGGCGCCGAAGCGCAACCGGCGAGCAACAGGGAAACAAAAGCCATGGCTGGCACGAATAAAGTACGCATGGAGTAAATCCTGAAAAATAAAGGTCCGGTTCAACCGGCAACGGTTCGACTTCACGGTGCCGCCGTTGCCATTTACGTTTTAAAAATCAGCTCGACGCCACCAGGGCCTTGAGCGACACATCGAATTGCTTCAGCGCATTGAGTTGCAGATCACGTTGCTGATTGATCTGGGCGGCGATCTGCGGCGCCGCCTGGTTGTGCACCCACACCGAAGGCAACTCTTGCTCGATCGCCCCCTCGGCCTTGCCGATGTACTGCAGATCGGCGTCGTAGAACCGTGCAGAGAAGCGCGCCTCGACCAGGCTGTTGCGCTGAGTCAGCAAGCGGTTGAACGTGTCGAGCTTGACCACCACGTCCGGATGGGCCTGAACCAGCGCATCGAGGTTGTCGTAGACGGTCACCGAGACGAACTGCTGTTGCAGCGAACTCACCAGCCAGTCGAGGGCCAGTTCCGGGTCGGAGCTGCCGACAAAGGCGTCGCGGATTCGCGAGTCCAGTGCGTCTTTCGCACCGTTCAGCGCCATGTCGTGGTAGCGCTCCAGGTATTGCAGGTTCTGCAACGTGTTTTCGCTCAACAACACACCCACGGTCTGCGTGTGCTGCAACGCCGAGGCGCTGGCGGCGATGGGTTGCAGATGACACGACCGGGCGTCGTCTGCGTAAGCCGGTGCAGTAACCACCCCGCCCATCAGCAGGGCGATCATTGCCAGTCGAGTCAGAATGTTCATCGCGCAATTTCCTTGAGCTGCGTCTTCGATGGAGGCGATTTTCCGCCGATCGCCGGCAAAGCAGAACTTGCGTTTCTTGATGGTCACTATTACTTCCAGCAATAGTTGCGCGTCGCGCAGACTGATGCACACTGAGCACATTCAAGAAAAATGATGAGGGTCTCGCCTTGAGAACGTTTGATCTGATCCGTGACGCCGTGCTGGCCGAATATCGCGACCGCGTAGCCGAATACCTGATGCAGTACGAAAGCATCCTGCTGGACAAAAACGCCCGCGATGCGCAATTGATCCGCGACACTGCCCAGCAACTGCGCGGTTATCTGCGCGGGCTCAACACCACGCGGGTGCTGGGCATGGCCTATTGGGAAGAGCTCGATCGCCGCGTGGTAGACACCTGGCTAAGCCCGCAAGAGTGACCGCTGGAGCGCCAGTGGTCTGCCCGGCAACGCGCCCCCTGCGAAAAACCTGACCAAACGCTTACAATCGCAGGCCTATTGCCATACAGACAGGCCTGCCCGGAAATGCCGCTCGACCCGCCAACGATGCTGACCATCACGATCGCCCTCGCAGCCGCTGCCGCGCTGTACCTGGCGGTCGAGTGGCGCAGCATCCGTGAGCCTTCGCTACTGTTCTGGAGCGCCGGTTTCGCCACCATCACCATCGGTTCCACCCTCGCTCTGCTGCGCAGCAGCGGTTTTCTGCTGCTGGGCATCTGGTTCGCCAACGGCCTGCTGGTGACCGCGCACTTCTTCTTCCTCCTCGGCGTGGCGCGCTTCACCCAGACCCGACTGTCGCCGGCGTGGTACCTGATTTTCGCGACGTGGCTGATCATGTTGATGTTGCCGGACGGCCCGCTGTGGTCCAAGGCCATGCTGGTGGCCAACTCGCTGCTGGTGGCGATCCCGACACTCAAGGCCAGTTCGCTGCTGCGTCCACACGGCAAGTCGTTGAGCGTTGGCGCGGTGCAACTGCGCTATGTGCTGCTCGGCCACGGCATCTTTTATGTGGCCAAGGCCCTGACCGTGGTGATCCCCGGCACGCTGATCGATCTGGCGGCGTTTCGTGGCGAGATCATTCAGATCTCGCTGGTCGAAGGCGCGATGGCGATCATGTTGATCGCCCTGTCGATGACCGGCACCGAGCGTTATCGCCGGGAAAAGCAGATCGCCCGCCTCGCCGAGCGCGATCCGCTCACGGCCCTCTACAACCGCCGCGCCCTGGAAAAACGCACGCCTCGCCTGCTGGCCGGCGTTTCCGCGCAAAAACCAGGGGCGCTGCTGTTGATCGATATCGACAACTTCAAACTGGTCAACGACCAGTACGGGCATATCGCCGGTGATCGCTTGCTGATTGCCCTGAGCGAGATGATCCGCGCCCAGCTGCCTCCCCATGCGTTGACGGCGCGGCTGGGTGGCGATGAGTTTCTGATGCTGCTCAACAACGCCTCAGCCGAAGCTATCCTTGAACTGGGCAATGCCTTGCGCGAACAGTTTCTGGCCTTGGCGTCGCACACTTATCCCACGTCCGCTGCGGTGACTTTGAGCATCGGCGCCACCCTGTTCGACAAACCGCCGGCCAGTCTCGCGGCGCTGATCGAACTTGGCGACGCCGCGCTCTATGAGTCCAAACGCGGCGGCCGCAACCGCTTGCGCCTGTCCGGCCTCGCCACTCCAGGATGAAACCCGCCATGTCCAGCCACGACACCCCGCTGCAAGACCTCGCCGCCCCCGAAGGCGTTTGTTACGGCTGCGGCGGCCGCAATCCGCAAGGCCTGCACGTGAAAAGTCGGTGGGATGAGGATGGCAACCACGTCATCGCCGAGCATCTGCCCGACGCCCAATACTGCGGCTGGCCGGATCTGGTTTACGGCGGGCTGATCGCCATGCTCGTCGACTGTCACTCCAACTGGACCGCCATGGCCTGGCACTACCGCGCAGAAAACCGCGAAGCCGGCAGCCTGCCGCGCATCGACTGCGTCACCGGTAACCTCGGGATCAAGTTCATCAAGCCAACGCCGATGGGCGTACCGCTGCTCTTGCGCGCACGGGTCGAAGGCGAAGTCGGGCGCAAGACCCGGGTGATTTGCGAAGTGTATGCGGGGGAAGTGCTGACAGCGGTGGGTGATTCGGTGTTTGTGCGAGTGGATACGGGGCAGTTGGCGGATGCAGCGCATGGCCGCAAAAGCCAAAGCCCCTCACCCTAGCCCTCTCCCAAAGGGAGAGGGAACTGACCGCAGTGTCTGGTGGAAATAGGCCGACCTGGGAAACCGAGTCGAACTCAAATTCTGAAAAGCTTGAAAATCGGCTCCCTCTCCCTCGGGAGAGGGCTGGGGTGAGGGGCTGCGGTTCAAGTCACGCAGCCCACTCAAGCCGAAAGCGAAACGTTCTGAGCCAGCTCTTCAACGCGACAAAGCCGCCACCCCCGCCCGCGCCGCATGCAGCTTTTTATAGCTCTCGATCAAGCGCAAATGCCGATCCAGCCCTTCCAGCTTCATGCTCGTTGGCGTCAAACCGTAAAAACGCACACTGCCATTCACCGAACCAATCGCCGCATCCATACGCTCGTCACCAAACATCCGACGGAAGTTGGCCTCGTAGTCTTCCAGCTCGAGATCCTCGTCCAGCTCCATCTCCAGCACCACATTCACAGCCTGATAGAACAAGCCGCGCTCAACAGTGTTGTCGTTGTATTGCAGGAATGCCTCAACCAGATCCTTGGCCTCGTCAAACTTCTGCAGCGCGAGGTAGATCAGCAGGCGCAGTTCCAGAATCGTCAACTTGCCCCACGGTGTGTTGTCATCGAACTCGATGCCGATCAGCGTGGTGATATCGGTGTAGTCGTCCTGCTCGCTGCGTTCCAGGCCTTGGACCAGATTGCGCAGGCCAACCTTACTGAGGTTGTGCAGATTGAGGATGTCGGCGCGGAATTGCAGGGCTTTGTTGGTGTTGTCCCAGATCAGGTCTTCGACCGGGTAGATCTCCGAGTAATCCGGCACGAGGATGCGGCAGGCTTTGGCGCCGATGTGCTCGTACACCGCCATGTAGACTTCCTTGCCCATGTCTTCGAGGATGCCGAACAGGGTCGCGGCTTCTTCGGCGTTGGAGTTTTCGCCTTGGCCTGAAAAGTCCCACTCGACGAATTCGAAATCTGGCTTGGCGCTGAAGAAGCGCCACGACACCACACCGCTGGAATCGATGAAGTGCTCGACGAAGTTGTTCGGCTCGGTCACTGCCTGCCCGGAGAAAGTCGGCTGCGGCAAGTCATTGAGTCCTTCAAAGCTGCGGCCCTGAAGCAGTTCGGTCAGGCTGCGTTCCAGCGCGACTTCCAGGCTCGGGTGCGCGCCGAACGAGGCGAAGACGCCGCCAGTGCGCGGGTTCATCAGGGTCACGCACATCACCGGGAATTCACCGCCCAGCGAGGCGTCCTTGACCAGCACCGGGAAGCCCTGCTCTTCCAGGCCTTTGATGCCGGCGAGGATGCTCGGGTATTTCTCCAGTACCTCTTGCGGTACGTCCGGCAGGGCCATTTCGCCTTCGAGGATTTCGCGTTTGACTGCGCGCTCGAAAATTTCCGACAGGCACTGCACCTGCGCTTCGGCCAAGGTGTTGCCGGCGCTCATGCCGTTGCTCAGGTAGAGGTTTTCGATCAGGTTGGACGGGAAGTACACCACTTCACCGTCCGACTGGCGCACAAACGGCAGCGAGCAGATGCCGCGCTGGGTGTTGCCGGAGTTGGTGTCGTACAGGTGCGAGCCACGCAGTTCGCCGTCGCGGTTGTAAATGCCGAGGGTGTAGTCGTCGAGAATTTCGCTAGGCAATTCGTCTTTCGGACCCGGCTTGAACCACTTCTCGTCCGGATAATGGACGAATTCGGCGTTGGCGATGTCTTCGCCCCAGAACTGGTCGTTATAGAAGAAGTTGCAATTGAGGCGCTCGATGAACTCGCCCAGCGCCGACGCCAGTGCGCCTTCCTTGGTCGCGCCCTTGCCGTTGGTGAAGCACATCGGCGAATGCGCATCGCGAATGTGCAGCGACCAGACGTTGGGCACGATGTTGCGCCACGAGGCGATTTCGATCTTCATGCCGAGGTCGGCAAGAATCTTCGACATGTTGGCGATGGTCTGTTCCAGCGGCAGGTCCTTGCCGGCGATGTAGGTGCCTGCCTGGGAATCGGACTGCGGCATCAACAAGGCCTGGGCATCGGCGTCGAGGTTGTCGACTTCTTCGATGATGAACTCGGGGCCGGTCTGCACCACCTTCTTCACGGTGCAGCGGTCGATGGAACGGAGGATGCCCTGGCGATCCTTGTCCGAGATGTCGGCGGGCAATTCGACCTGAATCTTGAAGATCTGGTTGTAGCGGTTTTCCGGGTCGACGATGTTGTTCTGCGACAGGCGAATGTTCTCTGTCGGGATGTTGCGCGTGTCGCAGTACAGCTTGACGAAGTAAGCCGCGCACAAGGCCGACGACGCCAGGAAGTAGTCGAACGGCCCCGGTGCCGAGCCATCGCCCTTGTAGCGGATGGGCTGATCGGCGATCACCGTGAAGTCGTCGAACTTGGCTTCAAGTCGAAGGTTGTCGAGAAAGTTGACCTTGATTTCCATGCGGGATTACCAGAATACGGCTAAACGAATGGCGGCCATTATCCGGTTTTTGTGCGGGAAGTCTCGCCCTTTCGGGATTCGCCGCTGGCCGGCGCTGCTGGAAATTCCAACGGATTCGCTACACTTTGAAAAAATCCAGGCGATACCAATAACAACAATCTGAACATTGTGCGCTCGCCATTGTTCTAGATTCAGAAGACACCGGATCAAGGACGAGCACATGGCCGTTACTCTCCCTGCGCAGCCAATCCCGACCCCGCAACGCGCCGTGACCCGGCGCCTGGCCATCGCCGTTGGCGCACTGTTCGTTGCGGGTGTCATCGCCGCGATCAGCACCCTGCTTGGCATCGCCAATACCCTTGACGCGAAGGATCTGGAACAGAACCAGTTCTATTCCGTGCGCGCCGTGGAAAACCGCATCACCGCGTCGAAAAACTACATCACCAGTTATGCCTACTGGACCCGCGCCTATGAGGCCTTGAGCGGGCCGATCGACGTCAACTGGGCCTACACCGAACAGAACATGGGCAAGACCCTGTTCACCAGCGACGGCTACGACGGCGTGTTCGTCCTTGATCGCAATCGCACCAAGTACGCGGTGATTCGCGGGCAGATGGTTGAAACCGACGTATCCAGCGTACTGCAAGCGCCCGCCTCGGCGTTGGTCGAGCAGGTGCTGAGCCAGCCTGATCTGACCAAGCCGATCAGCCGCTATTCATTGTTCGAAGGCTGGCCGGCGCTGATCACCGCTGCCGCGATCATTCCCAATGACGAGCGCCCGCTGGATGAATTGAGAAACACCTCGGTGCTGGTGTTCGTCGACAAGCTGACCCCGACCAAACTGCGCAAGATCGGCAGCGGTTATGGCCTGACGAACCTGAGCCTGGTCCCGGACGGCACCATTGAGAAAGGCCATCCAAGCGTGCCCCTCGACAGCACCGGCTACAGTCTGGTTGCCGACCTGCAACGACCCGGCCAGCAATTGCTATGGACGCTGGTGCCGCCGCTCGGCGCGACGTTTCTGGTGCTGATGCTGCTGACGGCATACTTCTTCCGCCACGCCCTGCGTTCTTCGCAATACGTCGACAACAGTATCCATGCCATGCAGGCCTCGAATCAGGCACTCGAGAAAGCCAATCATGCCCTCGAAGCCAGTGAAGAACGCTTTCGCGCCGTGGCCGAAGCGGCGTCAGACTGGATCTGGGAAGTTGATGATCAGTTGGCGCTGACCTATCTGTCGGCACGCTTCAGCGAAGTCACCGGCTACCCGCAAGCCCTGTGGCTGGGCCAGGACATCGGCGAATTACTGACTTGCGACACCACGCCACTGGAACTATGGCTGCGCAAACTCAGCGAAGAAAACAGCGCCGGCGATTTGCGCTGCACTTATCGCGATCACTCCGGGCAGCCACGCCACTGCCGGCTCTCGGCGCGGCCGATTTTCGACAAGGACAGCGTCGTCGGCTATCGCGGCACTGCCAGCGACATCACCGACGAAGTCGCCGCCCATGCGCAGATCCAGCATCTGTCGATGCACGATGCCCTGACCGGTCTGCCCAACCGCAACAAACTGGCGCGTTATCTGGATGAAGTGCTGATATTGAAAGAGCACTCGCCACCGCTGTCGCTGCTGATGATCGATCTGGACAACTTCAAACCGATCAACGATTCCCTCGGCCATCCTGCCGGTGACGCGGTGCTCCAGGAAGTCGCCACGCGTCTGCGCGAATGCACCCGCGAACATGACCTCGTCGCCCGCCTCGGTGGTGATGAATTCGTCGTGGTGCTCAATGGCATGGACAGCCATAACGAGATCGACAAATTCTGCACGAGGCTGATCGGCAGCCTGCATCAGCCGATCCTCTACGAGCAGCATCCACTGCATATCGGTGCCAGTGTCGGCATCGCCCTGAGTCGTCGGCACGGTTTCGTCGCCAGCGATCTGATCCGCTATGCCGACATCGCGCTGTATCAGGCCAAATCCGACGGCAAGAACACCTGGTGCTATTTCGAAGCGCACATGAGCGACCAGATCCAGACGCGCCGGCAAATGGAAGATGACCTGCGCCATGCGCTAAAACACAACGAATTCGTCTTGCACTATCAGCCGCGCTACAAGGTCGACGGCAAACACATCGTCTCGGTGGAGGCGCTGGTGCGCTGGCAGCATCCGACCCAGGGCCTGCTCGGGCCGGACGTGTTCATTCCGCTGGCCGAGCAGACCGACCTGATCGTACCGCTGGGCCGCTGGGTGCTGCGCGAAGCCTGCGAAACCGCGCTGGAATGGCCCCATGACATTCTGCTGTCGGTCAACCTTTCGCCTGCGCAGTTCGCCCTCAGCGATGTCGTCGAGGATGTTCGTGAAGTGCTGGTGGATACGCGTTTCCCGGCCAGCCGTCTGGAGCTGGAGATCACCGAGAACGTGATGCTCAATGACACCGACGGCGCGCTGACCACCATGAATCAGCTCAAGGAGCTCGGCGTGCGTCTGAACATGGACGACTTCGGCACCGGTTATTCGTCGCTCGGTTACCTACGCGCCTATCCATTCGACGGGATCAAGATCGACAAACGCTTTATCGCCTCGATCAGCAGCGGCACCAACGACCGTGCCGTGGTGCAAGCGATCATCGGTCTGGGCAAAGCCATGGGGCTGACGGTGACGGCCGAAGGCGTCGAGACCGAGGAGCAACTGGCGATTCTCGGCAAGGATCAATGCAACGAGGTGCAGGGTTATTTCATGAGTCGGCCGATCGACAAGGTTGCTTTTGCTGATCTGCTACGAGCTTCGCGACTGTCGCTGGTGAGCAAAAAAGGTCGGGTGACGTGAATCTCAACCATCGTTGGCAACGCGCACCTTGCCGCTGAACACGCGGAAACCGAAGGTGTTGTAGGCCAGGGTGATGGGGATCAGCACGGCGAATCCGACCAACATGAAGATCTGGCTGGTGGGGCTTGAGGCTGCTTCGCTCAAAGTCAGATCCGGCGGAATGATGAAGGGATACAGCGCGACCAGCATCACCGCGAAAGCCAGCACTAAAACGCCCAATGCGGCGAACAACGGCACACAGTCAAAGCGCTCGTGAAAACCTTTGCTGAACACCCATCCTAGAGCGCTGACGATCAGCCCTGCCGGCAACCACAGCCGAATATCGGCGAGCCTCCGGGCATATTGCGGCTGCAATGTCGCCGTCCATGCGATCAGCACCAGCAATAACGCCACAACGACCAGCGACAGCACGCGGGCCTGGCGGGCCGAGTGCTGCTGCAATTCATCAAGGGTGCGCCAGTACAGCCAGCACGTCCCCAGCCAGACGTAACCGAGCACCAGCACCAAACCGCAAAACACAGGGAACGGATTCAGCCAGTCGCGGCCATCGCCAATGTACTGACCGCCCTGATGGGCAACGCCTTGCACGAGAGTGCCGAGCACCATGCCCTGGACAAACCCGGTCAGCAGCGAAGCCAGCGCCAACACGCCGTCGACGATGCGCTTGCGTCGCTCGTTCGGTGCGTAATCGCGAAACTCCAGCGCCATGGCCCGTGCGACCAAGGCGAGGAACATCACGATAAAAGGCACGTACAAGGCCGGCAGCAAGATCGCGTACGCCAGCGGAAACAGCGCCAGCAGCCCGCCGCCGCCGAGCACCAGCCAGGTTTCGTTGGCGTCCCACACCGGCAGAATCGACACCGCCATCACCCTGCGCTGCTTGCTGCAAGCCGTGAGGCCCATGAGCATGCCGACGCCCAGATCGGTGCCGTCGAGCAGCACGTAGTTCATCACCGAGAACGCCAATGCGGCAGCGCACAATAGAGTCAGCCAGTCGGTGTCCATGTCTGCGACTCCTCAGTGCCCGGTTTCGTCGGCCAGCGTGGGCTGCGGCCCGGGTTGATCCTGCTGCGGCGGCTCGCGCAACAGGCGCAGCAACACCCACAGACCGATGCCGAAGATCAGCAGATAAAACAGCAGAATCAACCACGTCGACCCGACGACTTGAGCCCTCGACACCGACGACAGACTGTCCGCCGTGCGCATTAATCCGTAAACGGTAAACGGCTGTCGCCCCACTTCGGTGACGACCCAGCCGCTAAGCATCGCCAGAAACCCGGCCGGCGCCAGCAGCACGCACGCGCCCAGCCAGCGACGCGCCGTGTACAGGCGATTACGTCGGCGCAGGATCAGGCTGACCACGCCCTGCCCAAGCATCAACAGTCCCAGCCCGACCATCAGCCGGAACGCGAAAAACACCGGCGCCACGGGCGGGATGTCCTTAGCCGGGAACTCATCAAGCGCAGCGATGGTGCTGGTCAGATCATGCTGCAGGTAGAGGGAGCCGATGCGAGGAATGGCGACTTCCCAATTGTTGCTCCGCTCGTCCATATCCGGCCATGCGAACAGGCGCAGTGGCTCCCCCGCGCCCTCTGGCGGGCGCGTCCATGAGCCTTCGATGGCCGCCACTTTCTGCGGCTGGGCGTGCAAACTGTGCCGGCCATGCAGATCCCCGACAACAATCTGCACCGGCATCAGCAGCGCAATCACCCACAGCGCCATGGAGAATTGCAGGCGAGCACGCGGGTTTTCCCGGGCCTGGCGCAATTGCCGGGCGCTGATCCCGGCAATCAGCGTCGCGCTGCCGATGAACACGGCGAGCAGCATGTGCGCCAAGCGATAGGGGAACGAAGGATTGAAGATGATTGCCCACCAGTCCTCAGCGAGGAAACGCCCGTCCGCGCCAATCGAATAGCCGGCGGGGGTTTGCATCCATGAGTTGGCGGAAAGAATCCAGAACGCGCTGATCAGCGAGCCCACCGCCACCGCACACGTGGCAAAAAAGTGCAGACGCGGGCCGACCTTCTTCAGGCCGAACAGCATGATGCCGAGAAATCCCGCTTCGATGAAAAACGCCGCCATCACTTCATAGAACATCAGCGGGCCGATGACATCACCCGCCTGCACCGACAGCCGCGACCAGTTGAGACCGAACTGATACTCCAGAATCAATCCCGACGCCGTGCCGACTGCGACATTTAGCGCAAACACCTTGAGCCAGTAGCGATAGACATCCAGATAAACCTGGCGCCCGGTCCTCAACCACAACGCTTCCAGCACCATGAGGAAATTCGCCAGACCGATGCTGAACGCCGCCAGCACGATGTGGAAGCTGATCGTGATCGCGAACTGGGCGCGGGCGGCCATCAGGGCCGAATCAACAGGCTCCATCCATCAGCCGCTGTAGAACACAGCCAGCTTGTTGCCTTCAGGATCGCGTAGATAGGCCACGTAAAAGTCCGGCGTATAGGCTTCGCGCGTGCCCGGCGGTCCTTCATTGCTGCCGCCACTGTCGAGCCCGGCCTTGTGCACCTGATCGACCTGGTGCCGCGAGTCGGCGCGAAACGCCGGAATCATGCCGTTGCCGGGTGTCGCCGGCTCACCATTGAACGGTTGCGAGATGTGCACACTGCCCGGGCCGTTGGACTTGTCGGCGCAATCGGGCAAGTAGAAACAGTAGTGTTCTTCACGGTCATGCCGGTAGCCAAGCGGCGTCAGGATCGCCTTGTAAAAAGCCGCCGAACGCTCGACATCGTTGGCGCCGATAAACAGATAACTGAGCATGGGATCTCCTCCGATGGCAGCTGTCAGCGCTGTGGCTGTTCCTCGTTCAGGGTAAAAACATTGCCGGCGTCACGCACCAATTGGCGCCATTCGGCACTGGTGATCAGGCCCTGCTCCTCCATCTGATCCGCAGCCTTGAGCAACTCGTCATATTGCTGTTCCGGATCCAGATCGCCCTCGGCCTGCTCCGCCATCCTGCGCCATGCCGCCAGTGATGCCTTCTTTTGCTGATCGAACATACGGGTATCTCCTGAGGGACTTACCCGGTAGAAAAAACAGCGCGACAGAGGTTCAGGGCAGACGACGGATGGACGGTTGATACGCAAAACCTTGTAGGAGTGAGCCTGCTCGCGATAGCGGTATATCGGTCAAATTAAATTTGAATGTTCCTCCGTCATCGCGAGCAGGCTCGCTCCCACAAAAGCAAAAGCAAAAGCAAAGCAGCGCAGCTGCCCGCGGCGAAGCCGCCCCACTCAACA
>NZ_RCOC01000108.1:0-716 GCF_004307515.1 Pseudomonas sp. Sample_14
CGACAGGTCATTCAAATTTCGAATTCCGACTGCAGCGCGGCACGTACGCAATACAAAACGCCTTCCGGCACCCGCCCTGCGAACAACGCGGCGATCTCCGCCACCGGCGGCAACTCGCCTTCGCCGTCGAGGAAAGCGTCCTGAACTTCGCCCATCAACTCTTCGGGCAGGTCCAGCGCCTGTTCCAGTGACAGCTGCTGCTTGCCGATGGCCTCGGCGAGCATCGTGTAGACATTCTTTTCCGAGCATTGCAGCTGACCGGCGATCTGCAGCGGTGTCATGCCGGCCCGGGCCAGCGTGATCAGCTCGTGGCGCACATCGGCCACCACTTTCGGTGCCTCGACCTGACCGCCGAGCACTTCGAGGAAAGCCTCGCCGTAACGTTCCAGTTTGCGCGCGCCGACACCGCTGACCGTGGCCATTTCCGCCAGCGAGGTTGGCTGGCTGCGGAGCATTTCCAGCAGCGTCGAATCGGGGAAGATGACATACGGCGGCACGCCATGTTCTTCGGCCAGTTTGCGGCGCAAGGCACGTAGCGCCTCCCACTGTTCGCGCTCCTCGAAGCGGACCAGTTGGCTCGCCTGGCTCTTGCTGCTTTTGGCGGTGGTTTGCGGCTTGAGGTCGCGGCGCAGTTCCAGGGTCACTTCGCCCTTGAGCAACGGCCGGCAGGTATCGCTCAGGCGCAGCCCACCGTAGCCTTCGAGGTCGATGTCCGC
>NZ_RCOC01000044.1:0-78356 GCF_004307515.1 Pseudomonas sp. Sample_14
AGATCGAGGGGTTTGATGGTGAAGTGCTGGATGTTGGGTTGATCAAGGATGACACCAAGGTGTTATGTGAGGCTTGGCCGTTCCAGTGCGCCGGGTGTCCGATTTGGTTGGAGTATGTGGAGACGTTTGCGGGGGGTGGGGAGCGGGTCAAGAAGCAGTTTGTGGGGGCGGCGCATGATCAGGAAGTGGGGCTGAGTTATTTGGCTGAGGTGGAGTGGTTGCGGGGGTGTAAGGCGGATTCGACGTTGGCTGTTTTAGTGAAGGTTGGGTTGTATTTGGGGGCGGTTGAGGGTGAGGCCGTTGCGTGTCGGGTGAGAAATTATGGGGTCAGGGCTGGGTTGGATGATTTGACTACGTTTGATTATTATGATTGGAATCATTGGGCGTCAAAAGTTAGCGCATGGTCGAAGATAGTGCTTGTCGGTGAATATTTTGTTGAGACCATACCACGTGGAAGTCCGGCGAATCACGGAATAGCAATTGATAAGAGCTATCAAAAGATCGATACTGGCGCTGCTCTAGAATTCAGTTTTGATTACCGTGCGTGGGATACCAAAGTTGTAACCTTCCTCCAAAATGGTCAGCAGATGCTCGGGGAAGAATTGGCTGCATCGGAGTTGTGGCAGTCAAGAACGGTGAGATTTAATGTGGCAAAGTCTTTAACAATGGGCAGCCTGCATCTGTCTTTTACTCTAGCCGGGTATGGAAAGCTTGCTCACTTAAAAAATCTAAGATTGAGAGCAATATGATTTTCAACTTGAAACTGGCAAGGATAATTGCGGCACTCACCTAATCTGATGCTTATGCAACAACCGATAAAAAGTAGGCCGCGAAACCCCTAATACTTTCGCGGCCACACTCAAATTATCACTATGCCGATTCAACACATCACACAAAGCCTGCCGTTCCGCTCGGGTCTTGTAATCCTCCAGCGTGCCCATCGGCGTGGCAATCGAATGCTGACTGATCAACCCCAAATCCCGCGCCTCGATCTGCCGTCCCTCCGCCAACACCAGCCCCCGCCGTACCCGATTCGCCAGCTCGCGCACGTTACCCGGCCAGTCATGCTTGCCCATGGCAATCAATGCATCTTCGCTGAAGCTGCGTGGCCGGCGCCCGGTTTCGTGGCTGTAGAAGTGCGAAAAATGGTTGGCCAGCATCGACAGATCGCCATGGCGTTCGCGCAATGGCGCGGTCACCACTTGCAGTACGTTGAGCCGGTAGTAAAGGTCCTCACGAAAGCGCTTCTTCTCGATCGCCGCTTCTAGGTCAACGTGGGTTGCGGCCAGCACGCGCACATCCACCGGTATCGGCTGACTGCCGCCAACCCGCTCGATGTGCTTCTCCTGCAGAAACCGCAGGAGATTGGCCTGCAGTTCCAGCGGCAAGTCGCCGATTTCGTCGAGAAACAACGTACCGCCATTCGCCGCTTCGATGCGTCCGACCTTGCGCTGGTGTGCACCGGTGAACGCGCCTTTCTCGTGGCCGAACAATTCTGACTGAATCAAATGCTCTGGGATCGCCCCGCAGTTGATCGCTACAAACGGTTTGTTGTGACGCTGGGATTGTCGATGCAGGGTGCGCGCGACCAGCTCTTTGCCGGTGCCGCTTTCGCCGCGAATCAGCACGGGCGATTCGGTCGGGGCCAGTTTGCTCAGCAGTTTGCGCAGCTCGCGGATCGGTTTGCTGTCGCCGAGCAGTTCGTGCTCCGGTTGATCGACATGAATCGTGCCCTGCCCGCGCAGGCGCGCCATGCCGAAGGCGCGGCCGAGGGTGACCTGGACGCGGGAGACATCGAAGGGCAAGGTGTGGAAGTCGAAGAACCATTCACAAACGAAATCGCCAACATTCTGTAAGCGCAGGACTTCCTGATTGAGCACGGCAATCCATTCGGTGCCGCTGCGGCTGATCAGTTCTTTGACCGCTTCTGGACGTTCCAGGTGGTAAGGCTGCAAGCGCAGCAGGCCGACGTCACAAGCGCGGGATGCGGCGTTCTCCAGATTACAGCTGTCGACATCCCAACCGACGGCGCGCAATCCAGGCAACAGCCGATGGCAGTCGTCGCAGGGATCGACCACCAGTAAACGTCTCGACGCAGGCGCTTCGCTCATGACTGTTCCTTGGCGCCAAATTTGATAAATGATCGTAAAAACAGTCATTTGGCAGACCCGGTTGTAACACTAGCAAGATTTTGACGGGAGCTTGTACCGATTGCTTATAGGGCGGGTATTAAAAGAGTTATAAGAAAGTTGGATGTTAGTTAGCTATCGACTATTTGCGGTGAATCAAAGAGCGGCCCCTCACCCTAGCCCTCTCCCGAGGGAGAGGGAACTGACCGAGGTATTTGCGCGGGGTACGCCGATCTGAAAGACCAAGCCGAACTCGAGTTTGAAAAGCCCACAAATCGGCCCCCTTTTCTTGGGAGAGGGGTGAATTCAGCGCGGTGTTCGGACGGGTGCAGGATTAACGAAACGAACTTACGTTATGTAAAGAACCTGAAATTTCTTTGTTTCAAGTGTGACCCACCCCCCTGTTGCGTGCATCAGTACAAGTAACCCGCCGCACGGTAAGCCCAACCGACGGCACATCACTTGATTGGGCGCCAATAGAGAGAAGACCCCATGACTGCCCCGCTGCGTATCAACGAAGCACTTTTGATTGCCAACCACGCGTTCAAGCCTTTTCAGTGCGTGGCCTGGGCGCCACAAGACGGCAATGGCGAACTGAGCCTGACCGTCGTCGACCGCACCAACTCACACATCGGTCGCAAACAAATCCCGAGCAGCGCCTACTCTGACCCGGCGCAACTCGAACAACTGCTGCAACAGGCCCGCGCCGAGCTGAGCGAAGACGGTCACAAGTTGCAATCGTGGTCGATGCCACACTGATAATCGAACAAAGGCGGATGACGTTAAAGTCATCCGCCGTTGTTGTATGCGAAGTCGAATAAGCACGGTACTTACCCCGCTGCTTCATCCAAATTACTTGGCTCGCTTGCGACTGGTTCAACAAGACACTGTTCTGGCACAGTGCGACCGTCGTTCTGTTGATTCGTCCAGTTGTACTTCTCGCGGTTCAGGGATTGAATGTTTCGCTCGTGCAGTCAGCCTCCCAATCACTGGGATATCGGCTACTCGCAAGGAGACGCGTGCATGTCGACCCTGAACACTTATGCGCTGCCCACGGTATGGAAAAACCCCGGTTCGCTCGACTCGACCTTCGCCATCGGCGGTGTTGCGCAGGTGTACTTTGCCGGTAGCCTGTCCAGCCAGACGCAACATGTCGCGCTCGATGCGCAGGGTCGGATTCTGGTCGCCGCCAAGGTCGGTACGCCGAAGGGAAGTCGTTTTGGCCTGGCGCGGCTGCTGGGTGATGGTTCGGCGGATTTGTCGTTCGGTATTCAGGGCAGCGTGATCGGCAGTTTCGTCGAAGGATTCGAAGCCAAGGCCGGCAAGGTTCAGGTACTAGCTGACGGCAAGATTCTGCTGGCCGGCCTGCATTATGAAGACACCCATCGCACCCTCCCCGCCTTCGCCCTGTTCGATGCCGACGGCCGGCCAGATCGAACTTTCGGTGATGACGGCTTCCAGATCGTGCGTCTGCCCGGGGAGCTGTCCATGGGCACCCGCGACAACTGGCTGCCGCCGGGTGTGCCTGGTGTTGAAGCCTGTGACTTTGCGGTGCAGGACGACGGTCGCATTCTGCTGATCGCCAACCATCATTTCAGCCTCGCCGACCACGCCGGGATGCTGATTCGCCTGTGTCCTGATGGAAGCCTCGACGAATCGTTCAACGGGCGCGGATTTGTCATGGTTCGCCACTTGCTGCTCAACACCTGGCTGAGCACCCTGCTGTTGAAGGCGGATGGGCGAATTGTCGTCGCAGGTTCCATCGACTTTCCGCAGCAAGGGCTGCTGGCGGTTTACCAGTCCGATGGGCGTCTGGACGAGCGTTTTGCCGTGGACGGTTTCATGGCGTTCAGGGCCCACGGCAACAGCGCTCAGGTCAGCCAGATCATCGAGTCCGCCGACAGGCTCTACTGCTTCGGCAGCAGCCGCGATCCGATCCGCTGCCTGACGTTTGTCCTGCACGCCAACGGTCGACCGGACCTGCACTGTCATCATGGCCAACCACAGGTGGTGGACATCGGTCCCAGCGGATGCCAATGGAACGCCGCCCAGTTGATGAGCGATGGCCGCATCGTTGCCGTGGGCGCGACCATCGGCGGGGTTGAAGCCGACTTCATGGTCGCCCGTTATCAAGCTGACGGCAGTCTCGATCCCGCGTTCGGCCAGGGCCACGGTTGGTTGCGCACGCGACTGGGGCGAAGTCTCGATACAGCCAATTCTCTGGCCATACAAACTGACGGGGCTATCGTGGTGGGGGGCTATTCACTGGATGGCAACTACCGGGCAATGGTTGCGCGTTATCTGAATCCATAGAGCATTCAACAGGATCGAGGTTATCGGCGACTTGATCTTCCTTGAAACATCCGGCAACTTTCGCGCTTCTAAATAAAAGGAGCAGCCGATGTCCGGTTCAATCGCCCAGGCGTTCGCGCACAACTTCCTCGGGCAATCGCCACGCTGGTACAAGGCGACCATCGTCGGTTTTCTCATTCTCAATGCCGTGGTCCTGTTCACCATCGGCCCGGTCGCCGCAGGCTGGTTGCTGGTGATCGAATTCATCTTCACCCTGGCCATGGCGCTCAAGTGTTATCCGTTGATGCCCGGCGGCCTGCTGTTGATTGAAGCGTTGCTGTTGAAGATGACCACGCCGCAAGCGCTCTACGATGAGTTGCTGCACAACTTTCCGGTGATCCTGCTGCTGATGTTCATGGTTGCCGGCATCTACTTCATGAAAGATTTGCTGCTGTTTCTCTTCTCGCGGCTGCTGTTGGGCGTGCGCTCGAAAGCGATTCTGGCGCTGATGTTCTGCTTCTTGTCGGCATTTCTTTCGGCGTTTCTTGATGCGTTGACCGTGACGGCGGTGATCATCAGTGCGGCTGTCGGGTTTTACTCGGTGTATCACCGGGTCGCGTCTGGCAATGATCCACGCAAGGACAGCGAATTCGGTGACGATGAGCATTTACCGTCGCGACACCATGAGGACTTGAATCAATTCCGCGCTTTCCTGCGCAGCCTGTTGATGCACGGCGCGGTCGGCACGGCGCTCGGTGGCGTCTGCACCTTGGTCGGTGAGCCGCAGAACCTGTTGATCGGCCATGAGATGGGCTGGCATTTCGGCGAGTTCTTCCAGAAGGTTGCCCCGGTGTCGCTGCCGGTACTGGCGGCTGGTCTGGTTACTTGCGTGCTGCTGGAGAAGCTGCGCTGGTTCGGATACGGCACGCTGCTGCCGGACAACGTCCGCGCTGTGTTGGCTGACTACGCTGCCGAGGACAACGCCAAACGTACGCCTCGTCAGACGGCGGCGCTGCTGGTGCAAGGGGCGGCGGCGCTGATTCTGATTGGTTGCCTGGCGTTTCACCTGGCTGAAGTCGGCCTGATCGGATTGATGGTGATTGTGTTGATCACTGCGTTTACCGGGATCACCGACGAGCATCGCCTGGGCAGCGCATTCAAGGACGCCATGCCGTTTACCGCGCTGCTGGTGGTGTTTTTTGCCGTAGTGGCAGTCATTCACGATCAGCATCTGTTCGTTCCACTCATCGATTGGGTCTTGGCGCTGCCGATGGATCAACAGCCGGGCATGTTGTTCATCGCCAATGGTCTGCTCTCGGCGATCAGCGACAACGTATTTGTCGCGACCATTTACATCACTGAGGTGAAACAGGCTTTTCTGGCCGGGCACATGACTCGCGAGCACTTCGAAACGTTGGCGATTGCGATCAACACCGGCACCAATCTACCGAGTGTGGCGACACCGAATGGTCAGGCAGCGTTTCTGTTCCTGCTGACCTCAGCGATCGCGCCGCTGGTACGTTTGTCGTACGGGCGCATGGTGTGGATGGCGGTGCCGTATACCGTGGTGATGGGTTTGTTGGGCTGGTATGCGGTGAGCTATTGGCTCTAAGCCACACTGAATAACCCTGTGGGAGCGAGCCTGCTCGCGAATGCGTTAGGTCAGGCAAAGAAGGTGTTGAATGTGCCGACACCTTCGCGAGCAGGCTCGCTCCCACATTGGTTTTGGTGTTGGATCAGTGCGGGAGGATGTACTGCTCGATCGCCAAAGCCACGCCGTCTTCGGTGTTCGACGCTGTAACGACATCCGCCTGACGCTTCACCGCCTCTTCCGCCTGTCCCATGGCAATCGACAAGCCGGCGCATTTGAACATCGCCGGGTCGTTGCCGCCGTCGCCGATGACAGCGGTTTGCTCGAGCGGCACGCCGAGGTATTCGGCAATCGTTGTCAGCGCGGTGCCTTTGTTAGCCTCAAGCGCAGTGACGTCCAGATACACCGGCTGCGAGCGCGACACTTGCGCCATGCCGTTGACCTTGGGCAACAGCTGCGCCTCCAGCTCAATCAGCAACTCTGTGTTATTGCTGGTGGCAACGATCTTGTCGATGCGCTCCAGATACGGCTCGAAACTCTCGACCACCACCGGCGGATAGCCGAGGCCGCTCTGCTCACGAGGGACCATCGGTCCGTGCGGGTCCTTGAGCAGCCAGTCGCCGCCGCTGAACACCCAGATTTCCACCTCCGGTTGATCGGCAAACTGCGCCAAAGCAATCAGCGCGGTCGTGGCCGGCAGATAATGCGCGGCCAACAGTGTGCCGTCCGGTTTGACGATGGTGCCGCCATTGAACGCCGCTGTCGGCAGATCAACGCCCAGCGCCTCGATCTGCTGCAACATGGCTTTCGGCGGGCGGCCGCTGGCGAGGCTGAACAGCACGCCGGCCTCGCGCAACGAGCGAACGGCGTCGATGGTGCGTTGATTCAGTGTGTGATCCGGCAGCAACAGCGTGCCGTCCATGTCGCTGAGCAGAAAACGTATCGGTTGTTTCGACAAATCACTCATCCCAGGCTGTGCCAGACGCGACCATCGCGAGTCAGCAGATCTTCAGCTGCTTGCGGGCCATCTTCGCCGGCCGCATACGTCTCGACGCTGGCATCCTGCTGCCAGGCATCAAGGAAAGGCTGCACGGCTCGCCAGCCGTTCTCGATGTTGTCGGCACGCTGGAACAGCGTCTGGTCGCCGGTCAGGCAGTCGTAGATCAAGGTTTCGTAGCCGGTGGAAGGCTGCATCTCAAAGAAGTCCTTGTACGCAAAACCCAGCTCGATATTGGCCATGTTCAGCGCCGGCCCCGGGCGCTTGGCCAGCAGGTCGAACCACATGCCTTCGTTTGGCTGGATCTGGATGCGCAGATAAGTCGGCTGCAACTCGTCGACTTCGGTGTCGCGGAACTGTGCGTACGGCGCTGGTTTGAAGCAGATGACGATCTCGGTGTCGCGCACGCTCATGCGCTTGCCGGTGCGCAGATAGAACGGCACGCCGACCCAGCGCCAGTTATCGATCATCACCTTCAGCGCCACGTAGGTTTCCGTGGTGCTGTCGGGCGACACGTTGGCTTCTTCGCGATAACCCTTCAACGGCTGGCCATCGCGCTCGCCAGCGCTGTACTGGCCGCGCACCGAGTTGGCCCGGGCTTCTTCCGTCGACCAGGGACGAATCGCCCCGACCACTTTGGCTTTCTCGCCGCGCACCGCGTCAGCGCCGAAAGCAGCCGGCGGTTCCATGGCGACCATGGCCAGCAACTGGAACAGGTGATTGGGCACCATGTCGCGCAGTGCGCCGGTGTGTTCGTAAAAACTGCCACGGGTTTCCACGCCGACGGTTTCCGCCGCGGTGATCTGCACGTGGTCGATGTAATGGTTGTTCCAGAACGCTTCGAACAGGCTGTTGGAGAACCGGCTGACCAGGATGTTCTGCACGGTTTCCTTGCCCAGATAGTGATCGATCCGGTAGATCTGCTTTTCGCTCATGACCTTGAGCAGGCAAGCGTTCAAGGCTTCGGCAGTGTGCAGATCGGAGCCGAACGGCTTCTCGATCACCACCCTTCTGAACGCTTCGGGGGCTTCTTCAAGCAAACCGGCGCTGCCGAGACGGCGCACCACTTCACTGAAGAAACGCGGCGCGGTGGCCAGATAGAACACCGCATTGCCGGTGCCGCTGTCGGCGATTTTCGCCGCCAGGGCTGAATAAGTGCTGTCGTCGAGGAAATCGCCCTGGACGTAGCTGATGCCTTTGGCGAGCTTGGCCCACAAGGCCGGATCAAGCATCTGATCGCCCTTGCCGACCTTCGCCGCCACTTCGGTACGGATGAAGTCTTCGAGCTTCTGCGCAAAGGCTTCATCGGTAATGGCGTTGTGATCAACGCCGACGATCCGCAGATTCTCGTCGAGCAGGCCGTCGCGACTGAGGTTGTACAGCGCCGGCATGAGCAAGCGCTTGACCAGGTCGCCGTGGGCACCGAACAGGAACAGCGTGGTCGGTGGTGCGGGTTCTGCCTTGGATTTTCTGGGGATCGTACGGGTCATTTTTTCGCGGTCTCTACGTGGCCGCCGAAGCCGAAGCGTTGTGCTGACAGGATCTTGTCACCGAAGGTGCCCTGCCCGCGAGAGCGGTAACGGGAGAACAGCGAGTTGGACAGCACCGGTACCGGCACCGCTTGCTCCATGGCCGCTTCGATGGTCCATTGGCCTTCGCCGCTGTCAGCCACGGAACCGGAGAAACCGTCGAGCTTCGGATCGCTGGCCAGCGCATCGGCAGTCAGGTCCAGCAGCCACGACGAAACCACGCTGCCACGACGCCAGACCTCAGCGATATCAGCCACGTTCAGATCAAATCGCTGATCTTCCGGCAGGCGTTCGCTGGATTTGGTCTTGAGGATGTCGAAGCCCTCGGCGAACGCGGCCATCATGCCGTACTCGATGCCGTTGTGGATCATCTTCACGAAGTGCCCGGCGCCTGCGGGACCGGCGTGGATGTAGCCGTGCTCGGCACGGTGGTCATCGGATTTGCGGTCCTTGGTACGCGGGATGTCGCCCATGCCCGGCGCCAGTGCGGCGAACAGCGGATCCAGACGTTTGACCGTCTCGGCGTCGCCGCCAATCATCATGCAATAGCCGCGTTCCAGACCCCAGACGCCGCCGGAGGTGCCGACGTCGATGTAGTGCAGGCCCTTCTCGTTCAGCGTCTTGGCGCGACGAATGTCGTCCTTGTAGTTGGTGTTGCCGCCGTCGATGATCGTATCGCCGGGCTCAAGCAGTTCGCTCAGGGTGTTGATGGTGTCTTCGGTCGGTGCGCCCGCCGGCAGCATGACCCAGACCGCGCGCGGCTTGTCGAGGCCGGCGACCAGCGCTGGCAAGTCGGCGACGCCAGTGGAGCCCTCGGCGACCAGGTTATCGATGAAAGCGGTATTGCGGTCGTAAACAACGGTGGTGTGCCCGTTGAGCATCAGACGTCGCGCAATATTGCCGCCCATGCGGCCCAGTCCAATAATCCCGAGTTGCATGTGCTGATGCTCCTTACTACAAATAAATGTGTGTCATTGGTTATAGCCCAACGCGACTGATGGAGGTTAGTCCAGAGCGTTGCGATGAAGTTTCCGGGCATTGTGCCCGATCCAGAGTGATAACGCCCCGAATCCTGCCGAAGACACACCGACCATGAAAAATAAAAAAGTTCCCTTCCAGGGCAAAAGAAATCAAAATTGGCGCCGATAGTAAGTCAAGCGCCTCAAAACGAGGAGTGACTTACAGTTGATGCACGCCATTTGCGAGGTGAGCAATGGGCACAGTACACACAGCAATGCCGCCACAAACCCTCTACGTTACGATCCGTCGCGATGAATTGCGCCAGTTGAAAGACGAGCGCGACCAGTTGAAGCACGAATTGGCGCAATTGCGCGCATTGACCCAGGGCTCGCAGCCGCAACCGCGTCCGGTTGTGCAGCGCGCACCCCACGCCTGATCCCCGCCTGCTTCGGGAACGGCCCCCGTCGTTCCCGACACGTTGCACCTCTGACCGCTTGATACACACCAACAGCGGCGCTTAACAAATCTTTCACAAGCCCTTGGGGATACTCCGCCCCATTCTGGCCGTGCCTGCGCGCACGGCCTCTGTTCGTCGGTGTCATGGAAGCGTTTCCGGCGTGGGTCTGATGATTGAGCTGGAGCGCTGAATGGCATTGTTCAAACGCAGCAAAACGACTGCGGCCGGTTTCGACTGGGCCGGATTCATCTGGCTGTTCGTCTTCTTCTGGTATTTCTCGGGTATTACCCAACTGCTGATCCAGCTGACCGGCACGTCCGGCTTCACCGGATTTCGTCAGGCCTTCGTGATGAGCGCGCTGTGGCTGGCGCCGATGCTGCTGTTCCCCAAACAGACTCGCCTGCTCGCGGCGATCATCGGTGTGGTGCTGTGGGCCTGCTCGATGGCCAGCCTCGGCTACTTCTTCATTTATCAGCAGGAATTCTCGCAGAGCGTCATCTTCATCATGTTCGAGTCGAACGTGTCGGAAGCCGGCGAGTACATGACCCAGTATTTCGCCTGGTGGATGATCCCGGCGTTCCTCGCCCATACCGCGTTTGCCTACTTTCTGTGGACGCGCCTGCGTCCGGTGTACATGCCGCGTGGACGCGCAATGGTTGCCGCGACCGCGATCGTGATCGCCGTGGCCGGTTATCCGCTGGTCAAGCAAACCATGCGCATGGGCAATTTCGCTGAAGGCTTCGAGAAATTCGAAACCCGCATCGAGCCTGCCGTGCCGTGGCAGATGGCCGTGGCGTATCACCGCTATCTGGAAACGCTGGGGGATATGCAAGGCATGCTCGACAGTGCCAGCAAGATCCCGCCGCTGAAAAACCTCAAGGACGCCTCGGCCGGGCAACCGGCGACTTTGGTGCTGGTGATCGGCGAATCGACCAACCGCCAGCGCATGAGTCTTTACGGATACCCGCGCAACACCACGCCGGAACTGGACAAGCTCAAGGATCAACTGGCGGTTTTTGACAACGTCATCACCCCGCGCCCTTACACCATCGAAGCGCTGCAGCAAGTGCTGACCTTCGCCGATGAGCAGAACCCGGATCTGTACCTGTCGACGCCATCGCTGGTCAGCGTGATGAAACAGGCCGGTTACAAGACCTTCTGGATCACCAACCAGCAGACCATGACCAAGCGCAACACCATGCTCACGACCTTCTCCGAACAGGCTGACGAGCAGGTGTACCTGAACAACAACCGCAACCAGAACTCGGCGCAATACGATGGCGACGTCATCGAGCCGTTCAACAAGGCGCTGGCCGATGCGGCGCCGCGCAAGCTGATCGTCGTGCATCTGCTCGGCACGCACATGAGCTATCAGTACCGTTATCCGCCGACGTTCGACAAGTTCAAGGATCGCCAAGGCGTTCCGGCTGGCGTGCGTGACGATCAGGTACCGACTTACAACAGCTATGACAATGCCGTGCTGTACAACGACTTCGTGGTCTCGAGCCTGATCAAGGACTACGCCAAAACCGACCCGAATGGCTTCCTGCTGTACCTGTCCGACCACGGTGAGGATGTCTTCGACTCCGCCGGCCACGGCACGCTGGGCCGCAACGAAAACAAACCGACCGCGCCGATGTACACCATCCCGTTCATGGCCTGGGCCTCGCCGAAGTGGAAGGAAAACCATGACTGGAACTTCGCCGGCGACCTCAGTCGCCCGTACAGCAGCTCGCAGCTCATTCATACCTGGGCGGACTTGGCCGGGTTGAGCTCCGATGAACTGGATCGCAGCAAAAGCCTGGTCAGCGACAGCTTCGTACCGCGCAAGCTGCTGATTGGCGACCCGTACCAGGCACCGCGGCGGGCGTTGATTGACTTCAGTTTGATGAAGCCAAAGCACCCGGATCCGGCGGAAGTAGCGCAGAAGTAAAACGACAAAGGGCCGAGAAGGCCCTTTTTTGTGCCTATCGACCGCATTGTTTCTGTAATACGCCGCAATATTTGCGCTGAACCAGCGTTAACCCATTGTTAATGGCCGCGACGCAGACTTCTTTCGCGGTCTGCTTCACGGACGAACCGACTCCCACTTGTTCAGTAGGAGGCACCATGAAAACCACCACTATCACTCTCACCACCTTGCTCGCCCTTGGCTCTACCAGCGTCTTCGCCGAGGGCGGCGCCGAGCGTATGCGTTATTACTACGACAACTTCCCGGTCCAGCACGCGCAAGGCGAGCAAAAGGCCGACGCCAGCGCGAAAGAAATTCGCGTCCCTGCTGACCAGACGGCGCAGGTGACCGAGTCTTATCGCGACTGAGCTTTACCGAGCAACCGATGGACCTTCCGTGGCTCCGCTCTGGCCCGGGAGATGACAGTTAGGCGCCCTGCTTGGGGCGCCTTTTTTTATGTTGGTGATTTGCGGTGAGAAGCCTTCAGGCCTGCAAATCCTTTATCCAGAACAACATCCGCCCGTGATCTGGATTGAACATCCCCGGTGCAAAGCCGAATTTGCGATACGAACCCTGCGCCACCGCATTGCCTTCCAGCACTTCCAGGGTGATCTTGCAGCAACCGCGCTGACGGGCGATGTCTTCTACCTTCTGCAGCATTTTCTGACTGAGCCCCAGGCCGCGAAATTTGCCGACCACGGCGACGTCGTGAACGTTGACCAGCGGTTTGCAAGCGAAGGTCGAGAAGCCTTCGAAACAGTTAACCAGCCCGGCCGGTTCGCCGCCGACGAAGGCCAGCACACTGAAGGCATGCGGGCGGCGGGCGAGTTCTTCGGGAAGTCGACGCAGCAGGTCGGGGTCGAGGGCGTGACCGCCGCCCATGGGATCTTCGGCGTAGTGGTTGAGCACGATGCCGATGGCTTCGGCGTGCACCGGGTTGCTGTAGCTGGCCTGAAGTACGAGTATTTCTGCGGAATCCATTTCCATCCCCGATAAGCAAAAAGCCCCGGCGCGCAAGGTGCTAGCTGGAAGGCCTAGCGGGGACATTAGCTTGGGTGCGCCTGAGAGGGCAACTTGAAAAGCTGAAGATCAAAAGATCGCAGCCTCGTTGCACTCGTCAGCTCCTACGGTCCGATATGTGTAGGAGTTGACGAGTGCAACGAGGCTGCGATCTTTCGCGGTCAGTGGCCCCAGATAAGCTCTTCAGTCCAGCCCAGTTCGGCGAAGTCTTCGGCGCGCAATGCGCTTTCGCCAACACAGAAAAACTCATCCAGTTGCGGTGGCTTGACCGTCGTGCCGCTGAGCATGGCGTGCACTTGGCCGCGATGATGGATCTGGTGTTCGAACAGGTGCGAAAGCATGCGCAGGCGGCTGTCATGTTGCGGTTCGTCGCGAGCGATAGTGACGATTCTTGGCAGATCGGCATCGCGCAGTTGCTCGCAATAGGCGAGCAGCCGGCGATCAACGCGGGCCTGTTCGGCACGCAGCGTTGCGGCATCGGTAAACGGCTCGTCCTGATTAAAGAATACGTAGCAATCCGGGTGCGGCTCGTCCCCGCGCAATTCGCGCTCCAGCGCGTCGACGTAGAACCAGTCGCAGGTGAGGATGTGATTAAGCGTGAGGCGGATGCCGGGGAAGAAGCTCACCCGTGGCGCCGCCAATTCAGTGGCGTCGAGCCGGGTCCAGGCCTTGGCCAGGCGGTGATTGGCCCAGGCATTCTGATAGGCCATGGTCAGCAAATGATGGGACAGCGGTTGACTCATGTCGGCGCCCTCTTCTTTCAGGCTTCAGCGAAGCGCTGCAATTGCATCTCCCGCAAACGGCTGAGGGTGCGGCGGAAAGGGAATTCCAGATAGCCCTCGGTGTACAGCGCCTCCATCGGAACGCTTGCCTCGACGTACAGCGGCACTTTGCGGTCGTAGCATTCGTCGACCAGTGCGATAAAGCGGCGAACGCCGTCGTCGTGCACCGATAACTGTGGCAATTCCCGGTCGCCGGCGACCACGCGCGCAGCGCCGTCTTCGGTACCGCGTGCAATACGTCCTTCGCGTTTTTGTGCGCTGAGGTTCGGCACTTCGCTCAACAGAATAGCCCGGTAGCGATCACACAGGGCAATGAAGTCCATGGCGGCGAAAGGTTGTTCGCACAGATCGCTGTAGCGGCACCACAGCACGGATTCGCTGGCTTGCACCACGTTGAGCGTGCGGTGGCCCACGGCGACTGGCTCCTCGCTGACAGTCTCATCTGCAGCCAGCGATTTGAACACGGCCTCCAGTGCGCTCGGTAAATCATCCGCGCGAACAAAATAACGCTGCTCGATCGTCCCCGGATGCAAGCGATGATCCTCGGCGCCATTCACCGCGACCACGGTCATGTGCGCCTTGATCGCCGCAATCGCCGGCGTGAAACGGTCGCGGTTGAAGCCGTCGGCGTATAGATCATCGGGCGGCAGATTGGAGGTGCAGACGATCACCACACCTTCATCGAACATCACCTGAAACAGCCGGCCGAGAATGATCGCGTCGCCGATGTCATTGACGAACAGTTCATCGAAGCACAGCACGCGCACTTCGCCGGCCAGCTCTTTGGCCAAAGCGCGCAACGGATCGGCGATGCCACTGAGTTGAAACGAACGCTGATGCACCCAGCCCATGAAGTGATGAAAGTGTTGACGCCGCGCTGGCACCCGCAGGCTCTGATAGAACTGATCCATCAGCCAGGTCTTGCCACGACCGACTGGCCCCCACAGGTACACGCCGCTGACCGAACGGGCACCGGTGTGCAAGGCTTCATGGCATTTTTGCAAGGCCCAGACCGCGTGTTCCTGGGCTTCATCCTGGATGAAACCCTTGTGGTCGACTGCGTATTGCCAGGCACTGAGGGGGGAGTCGAAAGTCATGCGCGGGAGTATGCCACGGGCGCTTTTTCATTGCCGGTCGAGGCACGTTTGATCGTTCCCGCGCTCCGCGTGGGAATGCCTCAAGGGACGCTCCGCGCTCCAGCTCTGGAAGGGACGCGGAGCGTCCCGGGCTGCATTCCCACGCGGAGCATGGGAACGATCAGAACAAGGGAGAGGCAGTAAAACCTGACCTTTCAGGCAGTTATTGCTCGTTGCCCTCGCCGCCCTCTTCCGGCATTCTGCGCACCCATTTTCTGACCCGGCCCCGCCTTGCGGCGCGCACATCACCATGACCGCCTCTGACAAAACCCCGCGCAACAACGACCTGATCTACGGCCTCAACGACCGTCCGCACCTGACCGCCACGGTGTTCGCCGCGCTGCAACACGTGCTGGCGAGTTTCGTCGGCATCATCACCCCGACCCTGATCATGGGCGGCGCCCTCGGTCTGCACAGTGAAATCCCCTATCTGATCAGCATGGCGCTGTTCGTCTCCGGCCTCGGCACCTTTGTCCAGGCCAAGCGCTTCGGTCCGGTGGGTTCCGGTCTGCTGTGTCTGCAAGGCACCAGTTTTTCCTTTATCAGCGTGATTCTCAGCGCCGGGTTCATGGTCAAGGCGCGTGGCGGTGGCACTGACGAAATCCTCTCGACGATCTTCGGCGTGTGCTTCTTCGCCGCGTTCATCGAAGTGGTGCTCAGCCAGTTCATCGGCAAACTGCGCATGCTGATCACGCCGGTGGTGACCGGCACGATCATCACGCTGATGGGCCTGTCGCTGATCAAAGTGGCGATGACCGACATCGCCGGCGGCTTCGGCGCGCCAGATCTTGGCGCGGCCAGCCATGTGTTTCTCGCAGCACTGGTGATCGGCACCATCGTTGTGCTGAACCGTGTCGACGTGCCGTTTCTGCGCCTGGGCGCGATCGTCATTGGCCTGACCCTCGGCTACGTAGTGGCATGGCTGATGGGCACGGTGGATTTCGCTTCGATGCCCGAGGTGCCGCTGGTCAGCGTGCCGGTGCCGTTCAAGTATGGCTTCAACTTCGATTGGGTGGCGTTCGTGCCGGTGGCAGTGATTTTCCTTGTGTCGCCGCTGGAAGCGGCCGGTGACCTGACCGCCAACTCGATGATCTCGCGGCAACCGGTGAAAGGCCCGCTGTACATCCGCCGGATCAAATCCGGCCTGCTCGCCGATGGTCTCAACTCGGCCATGGCGGCAGTGTTCAACAGCATGCCGATGGTGACCTTTGCGCAGAACAACGGCGTGATCCAGTTGACTGGCGTGGCCAGCCGCTACGTGGCGTTTTTCATCGCCGGGCTGCTGGTGTTGCTCGGTTTGTTCCCGATGATCGGCGCGGTGCTGCAATTGATGCCGAAACCGGTGCTGGGCGGCGCCGAGCTGGTGATGTTCGGTACCGTCGCCGTGGCCGGGATCAAGATCCTCGCCGAGGCCGGCCTGCATCGACGCAACATGCTGATCGTGGCGATTTCCCTCGGCATGGGCCTGGGCATCGCGGCGGTGCCGGAAGTCCTGCGCGAACTGCCGCAAGCGCTGCGCAATATCTTCGAATCGCCGATCACCGTTGGCGCGTTGTGCGCTATCGTGCTGAACATCTTCCTGCCGGAAGAATTCATCGAGCTGGAAGAAGACGACTTCGACCCGGAAGCTTCGATCCTGCAGGTCATGGAAAACCCCGACGTCACCGCCAAAGGTGAACCCGGCCAAGCGGCGGCTGTCGCACAGTTGAACCGCTGACGTCGCGCCTTGGCAAAAAGGGCTGCACCGGCGACGGTTCAGCCCTTTTTTGTCGAGAGATTTTTATGCGCCGCCTCCACGCCGTCTTCCTGTCGCTTCTGCTGTTGTCGCTCAGTGCCTGCGCATTGTTTCCCAATCGCGACCCGGTGAACATCAACGTGGTCGGCCTCGAACCGTTGCCCAGTCAGGAACTGGAAGTACGCTTCGCGATCAAGCTGCGCGTGCAGAACCCCAATGAAACGGCGATCGATTACAACGGCATCGCCCTGGATCTGGAGGTCAATGGTCATTCGCTGGCTTCGGGTGTGAGCGATCAGAGCGGCTCAATCCCGCGTTTCTCTGAAGCCATTGTCACGGTGCCGGTCAGCGTCTCGGCGTTCTCGTTCCTGCGCCAGACCTTGGGCCTGAGCCAGACGCAAAGCCTCGATAACCTGCCCTACGTGCTGCGCGGCAAACTGGCGGGCGGGTTGTTCGGCACGATGCGCTTTACCGACAGCGGCAAGTTGAGCTTGCCTAAAGCGAGTGCGGCGACTTGGTAGTCAGCGGTTCCAATCGGCAGAACAACACACAATCCCTGTGGGAGCGAGCCTGCTCGCGAAAGCGGTAGTTCAGGCAATTCCAATATTGCAGGTGCCTACGTCTTCGCGAGCAGGCTCGCTCCCACAGGTTCTCTGCAAGTTTCAAGGTCAAGAATTGAACCGCACCCCCGGCTTCGCCCGCTCATCAACGTTCAACTCGAACACATCCGGCCGCGCATAGTGGCCGACCACATCGTAGTCGTACCGCGCGCGGATCAGTTCATCGGTGTCGATCTCCGCCGTCAGCAACCCCGCCTCGCCACGCAAAGGTCCAGCCAGCACATCGCCCATCGGCCCGACGATCACACTGCCACCGGCAATCAACGGTCGATCCCCGGGCCAATTGGCAATCTGCACCCCCAACGCATTCGGCGAGGCCTGCACCTGACAGGCGCTGACCACGAAACAGCGGCCTTCGTGGGCGATGTGGCGCATGCTGACCTGCCACATCTCGCGCTCGTCCACGGTCGGCGCGCACCAGACCTCAACGCCCTTGGCATACATCGCCGTGCGCAGCAGCGGCATCATGTTTTCCCAGCACACCACCGCGCCAAGCTTGCCGACCTGGGTGTCGAACACCGGCAGCGTCGAGCCATCACCCTTGCCCCAGATCAGTCGCTCGGTACCGGTGGGCATCAGCTTGCGGTGTTTGCCGAGCAGCCCGGCCTGCGGATCGAAATACAGCACCGTGCAATACAACGTGCTGCCGGCGCGCTCGATCACGCCGATCACCAGATTGGCCCCGGTGCGCGCTGACAATCCGGCCAGCACGTCGGTTTCGGCGCCAGGCACATCAATGGCGTTGGCAAAATAACGCGCGAACGCCTCACGCCCCTCGGGCAGTCGGTAGCCCAATTGGGTGCCGAAGGCCTCGCCTTTCGGGTAGCCACCGAGCAAGGCTTCCGGCATCACCACCAACGCGGCGCCGGATTCGCGGATTGCGTCTTCCCAAGCAAGGATCTGTTCAAGGGTTTCGCCTTTGCCGCCGGGCAAGGCGCCGATCTGCAACGCCGCCACTATGGATTTGGCCATCGTGTTTACTCCATCAGGTTCAGGTGTTGCCGATTCTCCGGCGTCACGCGATCATGAATAAAGCCCTGCCCACTGCTGAATGATATGAGCCAAATGAATATCGCCGACATCGACCTCAACCTGCTGAAAGTCTTCGAAGCACTGCACGAGGAATCCAGTGCCAGCCGCGCCGCTCTGCGCCTGGGCGTAACGCAATCGGCAGTCAGCGCGGCGTTGCGTCGTTTGCGTGAGGTGTATGGCGATCAGTTGTTCGTGCGCACCGGGCGCGGTCTGGCGCCGACGCTGCAAGCCAATCAGTTGAAACCGGTGATCAGCGATGCCCTGAACAAATGCCGGCAAAGTCTGGCCATGCTTGATCCAGCGGCCAATCAGTACGAGGGGCGCTCGGTGGCGATCGGTCTGTCAGATGACTTTGAAATTGCCTACGGCCGCCGCCTGATCGAGGAAATCGCCCGCCGTGCGCCGAAGCTGCGGCTGATATTCCGCCAGACCCACAGCCAGATCGTCGCCCGCGCGCTGATGGAGCGCAGCATCGACCTGGCGATCACTGCCGGAGGATTTGCCGAGCGCCTGCTCAGCCGTCAGGTGTTGGGCGAAGGTGGCTATGCATGCCTCGTCGACCCGGCCAGTCTCGCGCCAGGCCAACAGCAGATCGGGTTGCAGGAGTTCGTTGAACGCGAGCACATTCTGGTGTCGTCGGGCGGCTTTATCGGCATTACCGATGAAGGATTGGCGGCAGTGGGCTTGAGCCGGCGAGTCTGCGCGTCGACCACGCATTTCGCCGCGCTGCCCTTCCTGCTCAAGGGCAGTCAGGCGGTGGCGACCATCCCGGCCCATGCCGCCGCAAGCATCGCGACGCTGAGCGGGCTGGCGTTGCTGCCCTGCCCTCTGGCTTTACCGCGCTATCCGGTGGAACTGGGCTGGCGCACCAGCACACAGATCGATCCGGTGCTGGTCAAAGTTCGCGAGGCGATTGCCGCCACGTTCAGCCAGGGGTGAAACGGATTATTTGTTCGCCGCCATCAGGCGATTGACTTCACTGCGCACCATGTTGGCGAACTCCGGCGGCGACATGCCGTCCAGCTCGGCGCGGACCCACTCGGCCCATTTGCCCTTGCGCTTGGAGCGCTCCCCAAAGAGGCGCGCTGCTTCACCTTTGGCTTTGCCCAGATTGTTCTGCCAGAGTTCGAACAGACGGGATTTCTCGTCTTCCAGCGCTGCGCGCTCTGCGAGGGATTTGTCGGCCAGATTGAAACTCATGGGGATTTATCCTGCTGCGTAAAATGGCGACATCTTACACGCTCGACACAAATCTCCGGTGCAGGTTTTTCCCTTGTCCGCGAATGACATGCAACTTTTCGCTTGCCGCTACACTCCATTGGTCACTGTCCATTCACCTGCAAGGAGTCACCCAATGGCCCGTAAAACCGCCTCGCAAGCTGCCGAAGAGCAAATCAAGGATCAAGCTTTCAGCGAGCTTCAGGCTCTGATCGAAGAATCGGACAAACTGCTCAAGAGCAGCGCTTCACTGGTAGGCGAAGAAGCAGAAACGCTGCGCGCACAAATCGCCCAGAAGCTGCAGCTGGCACTGGATTCGGTGTCCAGCGTGCGCGACCGCACCAAACCCGCTGTTGAAGCCACCGAGAACTACATCGGTGGCCACCCTTGGCAAACCGTGGCGGTCTCCGCCGGTTTCGGCCTGGTAGTGGGCCTGCTGCTCGGCCGCCGCTGAGTTCCAGCGCCACAAAAAAAGCGAGCCTTGCGGCTCGCTTTTTTATGCCTTGTGCAAACTCAGTCCCCCGCCAACTCCCGCAACTGCCCCAGCGTCTGTTCATCAAGCGTGATGCCCTGCGCTAATGAGCGGGCACGCTGCAAATGCCGCCGATCCCCCGGCAAACGCTTGAGCCCGACCCCGTGCATCTGCCGCACCAGTTCCTCGCTGCGCTGGGCGAAGTTCTGCCCCGCCGCTTTGCTCGGATCGATGACGATCAACAACTGGCCGGTCCACGGCGTTTTCGCGCCGGGATGGTTGGACCAGTCAAACTCGAATGAGAAATTGCCGCCGGTCAATGCCGCCGCCAGCAACTCGACCATCATCGACAGCGCCGAGCCTTTGTGCCCACCGAACGGCAACAATGCGCCGCCTTCGAGAATCGCCTTGGGGTCCTGGGTCGGTTGGCCGAGGCTGTCGACCCCCATGCCGACCGGGAGTTTTTCACCTTTGCGCGCGGCGATCTGCACATCGCCATGGGCAATGGCGCTGGTGGCCAGGTCAAAAACAATCGGCGCGGCGTTGGCCCTTGGCGCGGCGAAGGCAATCGGATTGGTGCCGAACAATGGCCGATCAGCGCCATGGGGCACCACGCAAGTCATGCTGTTGACCACGCTCAGCGCGACCAGACCTTCGTCGGCGAAGGGCTCGACATCCGGCCACAAAGCAGCGAAATGATGCGAGTTGCGAATCGCCAGCACCGCGATCCCGACATGACGCGCCTTCTCGATCAGCAGTGGTCGGGCCGCTGCCAACGCTGGCTGGGCAAAACCGTTGCCGGCGTCAACCCGGACAAACCCCGGCGCGACATCTTCAACCTGGGGCACCGCATGGCCATTGACCCAACCGCTTTTCAGCGTCGAGACATAACCGGGGATGCGAAACACGCCATGACTGTGGGCGCCGTCGCGTTCGGCGTTGGCGCAGTTGGCGGCCAGCACCCGGGCGACTTCGCTGGAAGTGCCGTGGCGCAGAAAAATCGTTTCAAGCAGTTGCGTCAGTGCCTCGAGGGACACTGTGGACGAGCCATGATCGTGTAGCGCAGACATCTGAAGCTCCAGAATGATTATTGGAGGGAACAACAGCGTACGGTCGAATTTGCCCACCGATTAACCGCGCCCGAGCTGCCAGCTGTCAACCCTTCGATTGATTGGCATCGGTTGGCGCGCCCTGACGCACATTTCACTGTCAACGTGTGCGGTAACTATCTACCGCAAGTGCTCCAGTCTGCGCATCTACTGTTGAGTTCCAGCCCAATGGCGCCCCGTTCAGAGTTGCAATGATGTCCACCCCGACTGCCCCGCTGTTGTTTCCAGTGATATTCGATTCACCCGGCCTGCATGCTGCCCTGGGTCCGGCACACGGTCTCCACAGCAAAGACTTCGACTGGCTTGCCCATGCGCAACTGGCGACGCAATCGCTGCGCAACAAGCAAACCCCGCCGATGCTGGCCGAACGCATCCTGCTCAACGCCGACAAGCAACAGGCCGTGTCGCTGGCGGGCAGCTTCATGCTCAGCGCAGGGCCGGATGACAACGGCGTGTTTCTCTATACGCCCTACGATGGCCTGAAAAAATTCGCTGACCGCCAAGCACTGACGGCCGCCCTGCAGACACGCCTCGACAATGCCGGGGAAGCTGATGATCTGCTGGCTTTCCTCTCGGTTTCGCTGCGCAAGGAACTGGTGGAAAAACGCGGGATTACCCTGACCTGCGAAACCATCGAAGGCGATGTGTTCGAGGACCAGCAAGCGGCTATCGGCGAATCCCTGGAGAGGTGCGCCCGCGACCTGCTGGACGAGCTCAAACGCCTGCCATCCCTTGCAACGTTGCTGGAAAAGATTCTCGACGAACTGCTCGAAGCGCATTTTGCCGCGTTGCAACAGTCGCTAACCCGGGTCGGTTTTTATTCGACGTCCTCCTCTGCGGACAAACAGTGGGTCGACTCGCTGTCGCTCAGTGACGCGCTGCTGCTGCACTTTCATCGCCAAGGCTGGCCGCACGGTCAGACCGTGGAATTTACCCATCCCGCTCGTTCGGTCAGCGAAGACGATCAGTCTGCCTGGACCCATGCGATCGAGTCCGCATCGGGAAAATTGACCATGCTGTTGTTTCGGCAGCTTGAGATCTACTGGAATGGCGCTTCATTCGAGGGCTCGCCCAGACGTACCTTCTTCAGCCAGACGCTACAGGATCAAGCGCGAGCGGATCTGATGATCAAGCGCGAAACGCAGATCCTCACTGCCAGCGAATTCGACGCCCTTCACTGTCTGGTCCGTGAGCCAAGCGTTGCAGTGCGGCGGCCAACGTTCGAAACCGTGTGCCTGAGCGAAGAGACAGCCTGTGTCGAGCTGGCCGGTTCGCTGATGATCAATCATGACAAGGCTTATCTCTATACGCCCAGCCAGGGCCTGCAGGTACTCACCGACTACGCCGACCTCAAACAGACACTGACCGCCAAACTGCGAGCTGTCGGGCACGAAGATGAGCTGTACGGGCTGATGAACCTGCAAGAGCGCAATCGCTACCTTGGCTTCACTAACGCACAGGTATCCGGGGAAAACATTGGCGGTGAGATCATGACGACGCTGTTCGAGACCATCATCACCAAACAACGCCAGAACATTGAATTCGTGTTGCAGCGCTTTCGTCAGAGCAAACGCACCACCGATATCCATGCACTCTTTGATAAGGCATTGGATATCCGTTCGATGATTCATGAACGATTGCTCAAGCTCGATCTCAATCAGCGCTGGAGTACCCGTCCGTTATTCACCAGCACTCCGCCATCGTCACTCGTGCAAGCGGACAAGGCTGCGCAACAGGCGACGAGTCTGGGACGGACGCTGGATAATCTGACCAGCCACTTCAAAGACCAGCCGACCGCGCACAGCGCCGAACAGCGCGTCTTTTTGGAAGGCATTCTGTGGAAGCTGGCGCAGGCGTTCGAAGATGGCCTGCGCGGTGAGGCGTACCTGCGCAGTCTCAGCGGGTCATGGCTGGAGGCGGAGCGAAAGATCGTCGACACCGTGTTCGATGCCACGCATCCGACACGCAGGGAGCGCCAGTCACTCAATGGTTTTCGCCCCGATGCCTGGTCGCTCACCCTCACCTGTGCCGAGTTCAAAGGTGCATTGCCGCTCGCTCACTGCGTGCTTCTGACCGAGCGCGGCGGCATGGATGACCAGCATTCCGGACGCGCCATCCTGTGGACACCGGCCACTGGGCTGGAACAGTTTGAAAATATCGCCGTCGCGCAGAAGCAATTGCAACAACGCCTGGATGACAACAACCAGAGTCACACGCTGCTGGAAAATCTGCCAAGAGCTCAACGTCGACTGGACCTGCAATACACCCTGGGCAGTTTTCAACTGATTGAAGACCGGGTTTCCAGTAATCGCATGCAATCGGGCATTGAACACTTCCTGGCCGATTCAGAAGAGCTGCGCGTGTGTATCAAGGCCCAGGACACGTTGCAGACTTACCTTGAGCAAATGAAAAGCGCGGTGATCGATACCAATCTGCGCCGCGCCGTTGACCTTGCCCGAACCCTTGCCAGTCATCTGGATTATCCCGACTGGTTGCGCATGGCCTCGGCGACCGAGCAGCGCACGCAACTGGCGTTGCTGGATGAACTGCGCCGCGCGTTCATCGACGGCAAGGATTTCCTCGATGAGGCCCCGGCGCTGGCCACTCATATCGAGCAGACCCTCAAGACACTGCTCGACGCGCGATTTCCAGGCAACGGCCTCAAGCCACAGGACATCCGGATCACCCCCAACCTGACACTGGCCGGCCCGGCCTGTGACTTGCTGGAGTTTGCCTTGCATCACTACAACGTCGTGCAGGACAGCGGTTTCAAAGTGGCATCGACAACCGCGACGGCACTACCGAAGGATTTTGGCCAGTCCGCCGTACGGCAACTGCTGCAATCTCTCGACGTTGCCACTACCTACACCGCGAAAGTGACCGAAGCGCTGACAGCTGATAGCGCGTCAGTACGCCTCAGCAAAGAACGGTTCTTGCGCCAGCTGCCCTGGCAATTGATGCAGCACGCCCACTCGATGAAGTTGCAACAGCAACTCTCCGATACCGGCTACGACTATATCTGCCAGGTCCTCGATATGCCGGACGGGATAGCGCGGGCGATGGTCGACGGTGCTCACGCCATCGCTTGTCCGCTATCGTTGATCAAGACTTCAGGCGCTGATTGCGTAGACGCGCTCGGACTGTATGTCTTCGGTCCGGGCGCAGGGCAAACAGGTCCCCGGGTCCTTTATGCGCCTTACTCAAGATGGATATTTCGCGAGTTCGAGAACGAAGCGCAGTTGATCGAAGCACTCAATACCCCCGGCCACTTTCAGGACTTGCTCATCCGGCGTCTGCCTGACGCGCAGCAGGCCGTATTCAAGAGCCTGTTGAAAACAACGATCGGCAAAAACAGTGAAATCACCCTTCATGACTCCCCCATAAAGGGCAACGTGCTCGAGCGGTTGCACAAAGACACCCTGAGTCTTCTGCCACAAATGCTGCGCAGCCAACCACAGATCAACGCCCAGGCAGATTGGGAAGCAGTGAAGTTTCTGTTCAGCCACGGCGTCCGCCTGGTGCCGCACGTGTTGCCGGGCAAACTCGCCTGCGGATTTTTCCTTTGGCGCAGCTATCAGGATTTCAAGGCCTCCGCTGAAGGCCTGCAGGATCACCACTGGGCGAACGCCCTGAAAAGCTTCATTGCAGGGGCGATTACCCTCTTCAGCCTGGGACGTCTGTCGTGGGAAAGCGAGGCAGAAACGGTCAGTACCGAATTCGCCGCAGAAGCGCACGCACCTGAGGGTACAGCCACGACGGTGCAAGCAGCCTCTCGCTGGGCAAAAGTGTCACCGGTAACGCCCGCCCGCGTGGATCTGCAGCCCTTCGAAAGCAGCACGGCGCTGGAAAGCCTCAAGCTCGATGCCAATAAGCTGGTCTATGGAGATTCGTCGACGACGCAGAAATACGCCGCTATTGCCGGCAAGGTGTATCCGACGGTCCAGGTCGAAAAGACCTGGTATTTGCGCAAAAAAGACGGCAACCAGGGGCCGGCACTCGAGGAGAAAAATTCCCGTCTGGTCGTCGCAAGCACCAGCCAGCAGGTGTATCGCTGCCGGTCAAAAAAACGTGACCCTGTGCAACACGAAGTCGAGGAAAACCGTTCCATAGAAATGTATATCCAGGCCAGAGGCATGGCCCAGATCAACCGTCGCTATCCGGCCAGGGCGTTCGTGATACAGCAAGCGGTAAATCGTGCAAGAGAATACGCAGTCAATTGTCTGCATAACTACGTTACGCAGCGCGACAACCTTACCGGCACGCGGTTAGAGACAGTTTTAAAGGAGTTCTTCGAGGTGTCGGTAATAACGCCTACGCTGCTCAGGAAATTCGAGAAGGTGATTATTCCTGTTTGCCGAGAACTGACGAACCCGAAAGACGATCTGCTCTACACCGAACGCTTTTTTACTGGTCTGAACGGACCTGGCAGCGGCAATACCGTGGCATTCGTTTTCAAACAGGATAAGAGAAAAATCATTCATCTCACTGAGCTGTTTTTCAACCCGGGACTGGATAAATACACTGCGCATTTGCCCCCTCGGTTCAATGTTGATTCCCATGCCCGCGCTGTAACGCTGATCCATGAGCTCTCGCATCTGGTTTGCGACAGCGACGATCTTGTCGCCGTGCAGGCCATGGCGCCTTATCTGGACCTCATCGATACGAGGACGCCCTCGGGCAAACATGCCAAGGAATCTATTGAACGTCATCGCAGCTTATTGTCGCGCTACGGCAAGCATTTGTTTGCGGTGAAGACCGGCAAACAGGTCTGGACCGACCTGGACAAAGTACCCGCGCATGCCGGCAATTACCAAAAAATCCTCAGCCTTACCAACACCACAAACCTTGCAGATGCACGCCTGGCGTTTTGCCGCCCTGATTCTGCAGATGCAAGGATTGACGTCATGCTCGCCAACGCCGATTCGATCGCGTTGCTCATCAGTGAACTGGGCCGCCAGCTCGACCCGCTTCCCGCCCCCCTATCGTCAGCGGCGCCGGGGTCGGATCAGGCAGGAGCCTCGCAAGCGCTGCCGTGAAGACAAAAAAATGCGCTGACGTCGTGCCAGCGCATTGTTCAACACAACAATCAGCGGTGCTTATGCTGGGTTAATCCTTCTGGTCCCGCAGCACATTGCCGGAAGCGCCATCAATGCGGAATTCGTAAACAGTGCCATCGGCCTTGCGCCCTTCGCCTTCCCAGTAGCCGTCATTGTCGGCGCCGATCTCATAGACCTCGACATAGCCGGCCTTGGTCTTGGCGACCTCGATGGCTTTTTCGATGGTGATCCAGCCTGCGCCGGGCTTGTCCGCCAAGGCGGCACCGGCGCTGAGCAGACCGGCAGTGGCAATCAGGGCTGCGAATGTCTTTTTGATCATTTTTTCACTCCATTTATGGATAGTAGGCAGTTGCTTCCTGTTTTTTTGGGCGCCACAGGGAAAAATAAGTTCCACGTTGATGGGTAAATGCCATGACGGATGTTCTCGGCAGCCTGCCGGCGAGGTTAGAATGAGCGAAATCAGGACGAGTCAATGACCCAAGACACTCTCTCGGAAGCCGAATACGATGCGATCACCGATGCCGCCGCGCACTGGTGCATGCGTTTGCACGCCGCTGACTGCACGGACGAGGAGCGTCGCGCATTTGAAGCCTGGCACGAAGCCCATCCGCTGCACGCCTTTGAATACGAAGCCATGCAGGAAATCTGGGAAGTCGCCGGAGACCTGCCTCGAACCGAACCCGAGGCGCTCGCCGCGCAGCGCAAACCGTTGCGTTCGTGGCGCAAGTTCGCGGTCATCGCCGGCGCCTGCGCTATCGGCTTGCCGCTCGCGGCCTACAGCGGCTGGAGTCTGGGCTGGGTGCCCAACAGTTATCAGCATTACGCCGCCACCGACAGTGTGCGTCAGATCACTCTGAGTGACGGCAGCCAGCTGGAACTCAACCTGAACACCGACCTGACTTTCAGCAATTACAAGAATGAACGTCGCGTCACCCTGAACAAGGGCGAGGCGTTTTTCAATGTCAGCCATGACGCGTCTCATCCGTTTGTGGTGCGCGCCGGCGATGGCAAGATCCGCGTGACCGGTACCCGATTCAATGTGTGGATGTATAAAGATCAGGTTCGGGTCAATCTGGTCGAGGGTTCGGTGTTGGTCAGCAGCAATCGCGATCTGCCGGGCGACGGCCTGCGTCTGAGTCCATCGATGCAGGCACGCTACCGACATGGCGATTACGCACCGCAAATCAGCCAGACCTACCCCGGCGATACCTCGCTGGCGTGGCGCAGCGGCCGACTGATACTGGACAACCTTGCGCTGCACGACGCCCTGCCTTTGATCAACCGTTACCTGGACAAGCCGTTGATGCTGGCCGACACCAGTACCGGCGCGATCCGCGTGGGCGGTGTCTACAACATCAAAGAAATGAACAACCTCGCCAACAGCCTGCCGAAAGTGCTGCCGGTCTACCTGACCCGCAACAAGGAAGGCAACCCGGTAATCAATTCGATGCCGCAACGCCCGCCGAAAAGCTGAAGGCCGCGTCCCTTGCGGGAGGCGGCCTTCGTTTGTTTCAGGCGACGACTGTTTACTGCGCTGCCACTTTTCCTGCTTGATCATGCTTGATCGTCTGCACCTGATATTGCGGATCCGCCTTGATCTGCTGCTCAGTGAATGGCAGGACACTCCACTGTTTCTTCGAAAACGCCTCGGTCTGATCGCGTGAATATTTCGACGCCGGATCACTGGATAACGAGAACGCCAGCAGCCCTTGGGCGTGCGGGCCTTTTTCGTCGAAGCTCACCACTTGCAGATAGCTGGTGCCGCTGACCACCTCAAGTTTGCCGTCATCACGGGGCACGCTCTGCATTGCATTGTAGATGCCCAACGTACCTGGCCCGCCATGAATCGGCGTTTGCCGCCCGCCACTGCTCACCACCTGGATATCACCCCAGCGCATGTCCGGCTTCAGGCCCATTTTGCCGGCCAGCTCGACCGACGCCAGCATCGCTTCACGCAGCGCCTTGGCCACGGCCGGTTGTTCGAGCGCCAGGCCGTGCGGAGTGTGTTGCGCATCGGCCGGATTGAATGCAACACGCCAGATTTCCGGTGATTCAAGCAGCGCCTGCATGATGTTCTGGAAGTGCACCAGACCGATCCCGGAATCCAGACTGGCACGACCATCCCAGGCTTTGAGGCTGGCGCAGACCGGCTTCAGCGTGGCCGCATCGCTGCCCAGATCGGCGCCGCAGAACTTCAGCAGATCGGGCATGACCTGCGCGGCCAGATAGACCTGATCGTCCATGACCATGTGCTGCAGATCCTTGACCGCCAACGGGCCTTTTTTGCTCAGCTCAGCCAAACGATCAAGCGCAAATCGCGAGCGCAGGCCCAGCGGTTGTCCGTCCTGACTGATCAGCGGTGAATAGCCAGTGAGCGGTTGCGCCGGGTTGGCCAGCCACGCTGAATCGTTGGAGTGCTGAACGAAATCCTTGCGCAGCAATTGCGGCAACTGGCTGGACGCAAAAATGCCCGGCTGCGCCGCTTGCGGATCGACATCCCAGGCACAGCCGCTGTTGGCACCGTCCAGGACAATCATGCGCAGACCGAGGCGTGGATCGCTGCACTTGGCCAGCTTTTCCGCGCTGACATTCGGCACCACCGACAGGTTCATGTACAGCGTCTGGCCCTTGTCATCCACCGCCAGAGTGTTGACCCACGGAATGCCCTGGGTCGTGTGCACCGCGTCTTGCAGATCCTTGAGACTGCCGGCCCGGTTCATCGCATACCACTGTTCGAGCACGCGATCGTTGTCGAGGTTGGCATCGCGCAAGCTGTAGGCATATTGCTTGTCCCAGTCGAGCTTGCCCGGCCATTGCACGATCGGGCCGAACTGCGAACTGTAGATATCGCGCTTCACCGGCACGACCTGGCCATCAGCCTGCTTGACCTGCACGGTAACCGTCTGTTTGTTCAGCGGCAGCGACTTGCCATCGAGCAAATACCGAGTCGGATCCTTTGGATCGAGTTGCAGGCGATACAAGGTGAAGTGCTTCGACGAGTCGACAGTGTGGGTCCACGCCAGATGCTGGTTGAAACCGATGTTGATCATCGGCAGACCCGGCAAAGCCGCGCCCATCACATCGAGCTTGCCGGGGATGGTCAGGTGCATCTGATAGAAACGCATGCCGCCGACCCATGGGAAATGCGGGTTGGCCAGCAACATGCCACGGCCGTTGAACGAACGCTCGCTGCCGACTGCCACGGCATTGCTGCCGCGATCCAGGGCGAAACGTTGCTGACGGGCGTCGGCCAACTGGAACGCCTCGGTGTCGTGCTTGACCTGCGCCGTCGCTTGCGGCGGTGTCGCGCCAGCAAGGGCTTCGGCGAACTGGCCCACCCCGCCTTCCACCAACAGGCGCCGCGTCAGTTTGACCAGATCCTCGGCACTGATATCGCGTACCCACTCGCCCTGGCATTGCTGCGGCAATCCCTGCTGGCGCCGTTCGGCCAGATAGCGGTTGTATCCGGCGGCATAACCCTCGACCAGGTCGCGGACCTGCGTCGGTTGCGCCTGCCAGAAGGTTTCGACCGCTTCTGGAGTATTGAGCCAGGTGAAGAACACATCACTGACGCGGTTTTCCCGTTGTTCGACAGTGAACTGCTCCGGGCCGAAGTAGCGTGAGCGCTCGCCGTTGACCGTCACAATCTCGTTGGCCAGCAAACAAAGGTTGTCCTGGGCATAGGCGTAACCGATGCCGAAGCCCAGCCCGCGTTCGTTCTCGGCGCGAATGTGCGGCACGCCGAAACTGGTGCGGCGAATATCGGCGCTGGTTTGTGCAGCCGGGCTCAGTGCATGGGCCGACAGGCTCAGTCCGAACAAGGTGCTGGCGAGGGCCAGCCCGGTGAGTTGCCTGGAAATAATCACGCTTGCTCCTGATCGAAAGGTCGATTGCCCCTGCGTCCACGCGCAATGAGCCTGTCGAAGAAACGAAGCTGAGGAAAAAAATTTAGCGGGCAATCTTTCGGCACGAGGCCGGCATCACAAGGCCGGGACGAATTTGCGACGAAATTTCTACATCTTTTCTTTCATGATTTGTCGTGCTGAAACGTCTTGTTTAGAGAGCGCAACAAAACCTTTCCCGATCTGGCTCTGAAAAGGAGTAATCGCATGTACAACTCGCAACTACCAACGGACGGTAGCCAGACGCCACAGGGCGTTTCCATGGGTTCGCACACCGGCAATTTCACCCAGCGCGGCGAGCGTCCGGGCAACGAGCGTATTCGCGTGCTACTGAAGAGTTTCGGCCTGCGCACCAGCCTGATTCGCCTGAAAGTCATCGACGCCCTGCTGGTGGCGGCACAGAGCAATCGTCGCCTGGGCGTCCGTGGCGTGCATAGCCAGTTGCTCGATCTGGACGTGCCGTTGTCGTTTCTCAGCGTGCGCGAAGTGCTGAAACGCTTGTGCGCCGAAGGCGTGATCACCTTCAACGCCGACAAGAGTTACAGCCTGCACCCGCAGGCTGCAGCGGTCCTCAACCACGAATGAGGCACCGGGTGCTCGCCGTTACGGCTTGACCTTGCGGCGCATCACGCCATTGATCACCACCACAACCACGGCCACGCCGATCGCGACGTACTGGAAAGTTTTCTCGGTGATCATGCCGGCGTTTTGCAGCCAGGACAGGCCCAGCATGATCGCCAGTACCGACAGGGCGATCAGAATCGAATAAATCAAGCGTTGCTTCTGGGTCATTGCGGTTTCCTGAAACGTTGGAATGTATGCGTTTGCAAGCCATACGCTTGCCGAATTACGGGGACGTGCCGGGGCAAACGGGCGCTCATGTTACCGCCCCTGAAGACTTTTGGCTGCAAGGTCAGCCGACCTTGAGGCATGGCCCGCCCTCCCTGCTCTGGCGCAAACAAGTAAACAGCTTCGGCGCCGCGCCAATCCTTTAAACATGCCGTAAGTTTTTGAAATCTGCTGACGCAGCAAACGGCTAGGTCGGCTGTGCGTCTGCACCTAGGCTCTGCGAACTTCCTACCACTCATAAAACAGGGATGTTCATGCAGAGAACACTTATCAATATCGGCCCCAGACAGGTTGCCGGTTTCTGTCTGGCGCTGACCGCTTTCGAACTGCTCACTTACATGGCCAGCGACGTGATCATGCCAGCGATGCTGGACGTCACTACCGACCTCGAAGCGGACGCGCGGCATGTTCCCCATGCATTCAATCTTTATCTGTTGGGTGGCGTCTGCCTGCAATGGTTGCTTGGCCCCTTGTCCGACCAATTCGGACGCAGGCCACTGCTGTTGACAGGCTGCGCGCTGTTCGGTGTGTCGTGCGCGGCAGCTTTCAGCACCGACAGCATTGAAGCGTTCAACCTGTTGCGTCTGTTGCAGGGCATGGGGCTGGGATTCGTCGTCGCCGTGAGCTACCCGGCATTGCAGGAGGTTTTTTGCGAAGCCGACGCCGTCAGGCTGATGGCGTTGCTCGGCAATGTTGCGTTGTTATCGCCGTTGCTCGGGCCGCTGCTTGGCATCCTGCTGCTGGAATGGCTGAGCTGGCGGGAAATTTTTCTGCTGCTGGGATGCACAGCAGCGCTGGTATGGCTCGGCCTGTTGCTGTGGATGCCGGAAACCGTGGGCGTCGAGCGCCGCGATGGTCATCAAACTCCCCGGGTGCCCTTCTTCTGGCGCCTCACTTGTCGGCGCTACGGTGCGCTGTTGGGCAATGCGCGTTTCCTCTGTGCAAGCCTGGCGCTCGGCCTGATGAGTCTGCCGCTCATCGCCTGGATAGGCCTGGCGCCATTGCTGCTGGTGCGGGTACTGGACATGCCGCCGCTGGAATATGGCCTGTGGCAGATACCGGTGTTCTCGGCAGTCATCGCCGGCAATCTGATTCTCGACCGCTTGCTGCAGACTCATTCGCTGACGCAATTGATTCAACTGGCGCTCTGGCCGTTCTGTCTAGGCCTTCTGTTTCTGGCCGCGTGCGCATTGCTCGGCGCGGGGCTTGGTCCGGTGGTGGCGAGTTTGTCGCTGTACGCCGTCGGGCTGGGCATGAGCAACGCGGCGGTGTATCGCCTGGCGCTGTTTTCCAGCGACGACGGCAAAGGCCTGGTGTCGGCGCTGACCGGCATGATCTCGATCGCCCTCATGGGCTTTGGCGGTTCGCTGATTGCGGCCATCGGTGGCGGCAGCCGTCTTGAATACTTCGCTATCTGGGCCGCATTCGGCGGGCTGATGTGCCTGCCCATGGTTTACCGGCTGCTGCAAACCACCACATCTGATGTGGCCTCGCCTCAGTAAGGAACACTGATGACTCACCTACCCTGTGCCGACGCGCTGTGCGCGTTGAAGCAACCCTATTGCGCGGATTCAGCCGCGCCCGATCTGTTTGATCGGGCGATGACCGAAATCAGCCGCTTTCACTGCGATCACACCCCGGGTTACGCCCATTGGCTCAACGCCCATGGACTGACGCCGCAGGACCTCGACAATCTCAATGACTGGTCGCGTCTGCCGCCGATCTTTGCCAGTTTCTTCAAGCAACACCTTCTGCTCAGCAGCACGGGGACGAACGCCCTGGAACTGACTTCGTCGGGCACCAGCGGGCAGAAAAGCCGGATGCGTTACGACGAACGCAGCCTGGCTCGGGCGCAGTTCATGGTTGCGCAGATCTTTCGCCATTACGCCTGGGACACTCCCGATAGTCCGTGCAACTACCTGCTGTTGAGCTACGAACCAGAAGGACGCATCACCTTGGGCACCTCGTTTACCGACCAGTTTCTCTGTCGGTTTGCCCCGGTCAATCGCGTGGTCTACGCCTTGCGTAACACTGGTCGCGGCCATCAGTTCGATGTATTCGGCGTGATCGCCGCCTTGCAGTCTTTCGCTGAAGAAGGCTTGCCGGTACGGATTTTTGGCTTCCCGGCATTTCTCTGGCAGACCCTGCAACGCATGCAGGCTACCGCTGTGCAGGATGTGCAATTGCCCGCCGGTTCGCTGGCCTTTTTTGGCGGTGGCTGGAAAACCCAGGCTGCGCAGGAAATTCCCAAACAACAGTTTTACGCCCATATCCATCGGCAACTGGGCATCGAACCGGCCCGCTGCCGCGATGGTTACGGTGCTGTCGAGCACGCCGTGCCTTACATCGAATGCGCCCGTCACCGCTTTCATGTGCCGGTGTATTCGCGAGTGCTGATTCGCGATCCGGCGGATTTTTCCCTGCTGCCCTATGGCCAACAAGGCCTGCTCGGCTTCGTCTCGCCTTACATCTCCTCCAGCCCGGCCCACGCCGTGGTCATGAGCGACCTTGCCACGCTGCACCCGGGCGCAAGTTGCGGCTGTGGATTGACCAGCGACTGGTTCGAACTGCACGGCCGCGCCGCCACCACAGCGGGCAGAAGCTGCGCAATGGCCGCCGCCGAATTAATGGGGAGTCACTGATATGTATTTGATCAATGGACAACTGCACCACGCTTATAGCCTCGACCAAGCGCTGCAAGACCTGCAACAGGCGTTGCCGCAACACTTGGCGAGCGCACTCGACAGCCGCACAGTCATCGACGCAGTCGCGAAATTTGCCCGGCAACTGCATGACGCGCACTCGGATCTGCCCCTCGACAACGAGCAGCGGCAGACCCTGATCGATTTCTGCCAACCCGAAGCGCTAGCCTACAAACGCCAGCGTGAATTGGGCGCCGAGGCCGATTGCCTGCGTCGTTTCGATTATCGCCAGCCACGCTTCGAAGCCTGGCGTCCGCTCGGGCTGGTGGTGCACATCACTCCGGCCAACGCGCCGCTGCTGGCCTTTTGCGCGGTGGTGGAAAGTCTGCTCGCCGGCAACGTCAACTGGTTGCGCCCCAGCCGCAGCGATCAAGGCCTGACGGCGCAACTGTTGCGCGCGTTGGTCGACTGCGATGCCAGCGGACAACTGGCCGGACATGTGGCGGTGATTCCAGCGAGCACCGAGCAGATCGGCAAGCTGTGCAAACCCGCCAACGGCGTTGCAGCGTGGGGTGGCGAAGCGGCCCTGCAAGCGATTCGGCAACAGTTGGTGCCGGGGTGTCGCTGGATCGATTGGGGGCACCGCATCAGCTTCGTCTATCTCACCCCGGAATCGTCTACGCCGGAGGCGCTTGATGCCGTCGCCGACGAAGTCTGCCGACTGGATCAGCAGGCCTGCTCCAGCCCGCAATGGCTGCTGGTGGACAGCGATGATCCGCAGGTTCTGCGCGATATCGGTGAACGCCTGGCGCAGGCCCTGCAACGACGCGCCGCACAGTGGCCGGCACTGGTACCGACAATCCAGGAAGCCTCGCAAATTACCACGCACACGCAGATGGCCCGCCTCGGCCAGAGTTTCGCCGGACACACCGGGCAAGTGTGGAGCGGCCCGGGCTGGCGGGTGATCTGGACCCATGATCGGCAACTCGCGCCTTCACCGCTGTTTCGCAGCGTACTGCTGCACCCGCTGCCGCAAGCGCTGCTGACCGCCACCCTGCTGCCGTGGCGCAACGTCCTGCAAAGCTGTGCGCTGGTGTGTGCGCAATCGCGCATTGCCGAGCTTACCCATGCGTTGATCGCCGCCGGGGTCACGCGGATCGCAGCGATCGGCAGCATTCACGACGGTTACGCAGGCGAACCCCATGATGGCGTCTATGCGCTGCAACGTTTGAGTCGGCGGGTATCGGTGAGTCTGGCGGCCACGCAACTGCCGAATCAGGCCAGTCTCGATTCACCGCCACTCGCGGCGAAGTCGTGCGCTGCGATCATGAACAAAGAGGCGTTCGTCGCCCAGCCCATCAACGATCAGGCGCAGCTGTATTTCCGCTCTGGAGGCAGCAGCGGCACCCCTGCTCTGGCCGGCTACAGCTATCGCGATTTCGATCGGCAGATGCGCGCAACCGCTGACGGTCTGTTCGCCGCTGGTCTTGATCCGGCGCGGGATCGGGTCATGAACCTGTTCTTCTGTGGCGGGCTGTACGGCGGTTTTCTAAGTTTCAGCAAAGCGCTGGAATTGCTCGAGGTGACGCACCTGCCCATGGCCGCCCCTATCGATGACGACTACCGGGAGATTGCCCAACTGATCATCGACCAACGGGTCAACGTGCTGGTGGGAATGCCCGCCACACTGCATCGCCTGTTTTTGAATGAGCAGCAGCGGCTGCGCGCTTATGGCGGGGTTGAAAAGGTCTTTCTCGGTGGCGAGCACCTGAGCGAGCAGAACCGTGCATTGCTGCGCAGTTGTGGCGTCGCGAGCATTCGCTCGGCGATCTACGGCAGCGTCGATGCCGGCCCGCTAGGCCATGCCTGCGAGGCTTCGGCGGATGGCGTTTTCCATCTGATGAACGCGATCCAGCACTTGGAAATCGTCGCGTTCGATGAGGATGTGCCGGTGGTCGAGGATCAAGTCGGTCGGCTGCTGGTGACCTCGCTCGCCCGTGAAGGGGGCCAGCGCGTGCAGCGTTATGAGATTGGCGACACCGGGCGCTGGCTGCCGGGCGTCTGCGCCTGCGGGCTGACGTCGCCACGCTTCGAGCTGTTGCAACGCCACGGCAAGCTGTTGCGCATCGGCACTGACTTCATCTCCCTGAGCGAATTGGCGTCGCGGCTGCAAGTGCCGTTTCAGTTGCAGCTGGACCACAGCGCTGACGGCGTCGAGCGCATGCAACTGCACTGCGAACTTGCAGCCGACATCGCTAAACACCGTCTCGCCGATTACCTGACCCTGATGACCGTGGTCGACAGCGGATTGCTGGTGCTGCAGATCGAACAATGCCCGCCCGAGCACTTCGTTCAAAACAAACACAGCGGCAAGACGCCGCTGGTCATTGACTCCCGCCGCTGACGCTTGCCGTGAGCTGGCTCATTCGAATCAAGAAGAATACACCGTGAAAACAACCGACCCGATTAGCGAATTGACGGGTTTTGCCCGCAAGCATTCGCCCTACTACAGGAACAGCCTCGCCGATATTCCCGAGGCAATAAGCTCGCTGCGCGAACTGCCACTACTTGATCCGGCAGACTTCTGGAAAGACAGCGCGGATCTGGCGCAATGGCCAGTTCTGACAGCACCGATTGCCCACGCCCTGGTCTTCAAGACCGGTGGCTCAACCGGCGGCGGCAGGCTCTCCGTATATGCCCGCACGGAATGGCAACGCACAGTGGAAGCTTTCGGCCGCAGTCTGAGCGAGCAATTCAGCTCCGGCGACCGTGTCGCCAATCTGTTCTTCGCTGGCGACCTCTACGCCAGTTTCCTGTTTATCCACGATTCACTGGCCCATGTGGAAACGCCTATCACCGAGTTTCCGTTTACCGGCGAAGTCGACCCGCCAATGCTGGCCGATGCCATCGTGCAACACCGGATCAACGTGTTGGCTGGCTTGCCTGCGCAACTTTTGACCTTCGCCAGTTGGCTCGACCAACGCGGCCTTGCGCTGCCCTTGGTTGATAGCGTGCTTTATGGCGGGGAGAGTCTGTTTGCCTCGCAACGCCAGCTTCTCGAGCAAGTGCTGCCCAACGCGCGCATTGCCTCGATCGGCTACGCCAGCGTCGATGGCGGATTCATCGGTGCAAGTCATCGTGACTGCATCGAAGGAGAACATCGCACACCTGACGGTCACGCACTGCTGGAGATTATCGATCAGCACAGCGGCGCAACGATCGAGGCCTGCGATCAAACCGGTCTGCTGGTGCTGACCAATCTGCATCGCCGTTTGATGCCGCTGATCCGCTATCCCGTCGGAGATCTCGCGTGCTGGCGCGAACCGCCGGGCACTGCACAACGCAAATTCGCCCTGCGGGGTCGCAGCGGCAACAGTCAGCGCGTGCGGGTCGGCATTCTGTCGCTGATGACCGATGAAATCAGCGAAAGCGTACGGAGCAGCACTGGCAGCAACGATTGGCAGTTATTGATCGAACACGACGACGGCAGGGATCTATTGACGGTGAAATACGTAGTCAACGAAGGATCGACCCGCATCGAGGACAGACTCGAGGCCCGCTTGATCGAACTGTATCCGCAGATACCACAACTGCGAGGCGCCGGGTTATTGCAGCTGCGTATACAGAGCTGCCGCTTCGAGGACCTTGCGCGCCATCCTCGCGCAGGGAAAAGCCTGCGGATCGTCGATTTACGCTGCTACGACCGACATGACAGGGAGGTGCGTGATGGAAGCGTTGATCCTGCGCAATTACCGTGACACCGACGCCACGGCAGTCAGCCAGCTGTTTCGCGAGGTCTATGGCGATCATTACGTGCAAAGCGACGTCTACCTGCCCTGCCTGATCAATCAGAACCACGCAGCCAAGCGCTGGCACTCACTGGTTGCGGTCGAGGGTGAACGGATTCTTGGCCATGCCACTTTGTATCGGCAGAGCGAAAGCTCGCACGATGCCGAACTGGCCTTGAGCGTCGTACATCCCGATACCCGCGGCAAGAACATCGCCACGCGGCTGGGCGCGCAACTGCTGACTCATGCACAGGCGTTGAGTTGTCGCAGCGTTTCGATCAAACAGGTCACCCATCACCCTTACACTCAACGCATGGCGATCAGTCTCGGTTTTCACAACACTGGATTGCTGCCGGACTTTGTCCGTTCGCCCTTCGGCTGCAAAAAACCGGAGTCGATCGTCTTGGGTGTCCGCGCCATAGACGGCTATCAGCGTCCGCTGCCGGAGCAGCAGTGGCCAACCCGCTACCGTGCGTTCATGGAGCGTATGACGGCGGCGTTTGGCTGTTCTCCCAGTGCAGCATGCTGGCGCGGGCCCTCGGTTCAGGTTCAACAACACGGCAATCGCCATGAAATGCTCGTGGAAAAACTCGAACCGGAACTGCTCGATCAGCTGAGAACGTTGCCCGGGCATTGGCTGATTTCGATTCGTTTGCAGCTGTCCCGACAGTTTGCCGTGGATCTGCACAGTCTTAACGCCATCGGTTTTGCTTTCACCGGTCTGGCGCCTGCGCAAGACAATGGAGGAGGCTGGCTGACGTTGTTTCATCGCGGCTACCGCACGCGCAAGCTGACATTGCATTGCCCGCACATGCAGCAGTTACACGACCAGGCACAACGTCAACTCACTGGGCGAGCCATGGCTGCGGTGTAAACAGCCCGAGCCCGCACACGGATGAGCGGGCTTCATCGGCAGATGTCAGGCCTTTGCCTTCAGGCCTTTGTCGGACGGAACTGCCGCATTGCCTTCGCCATAGGTCTTGAGATTCTGCAGGACGTAAATGGCTTTCTTGAATTCGGGAATCAGGCTCTTGCCGTAGTAATTGCCATTGAGACTGTTGGTCTGGATGGCATCGAGCTGCGTGGCGAAATATTCCAGCGCGTTGAACTTCGCCTCCGGGTCTTTCTGCACGCCGAAGCGGTCGAATTTGTCGCCGGCATTGAGCAAGGTGATCGAGGTGATCTCGGAAATCAGGCCGCGCCCGCGCAGGAACTCGCTGAGGTTGCCCAACTGCTTGACGGAGACGTTGGCTGGATCAAAGCCCTTGATCTGCTTGCGCAAACCCTGTTTGTCCATCTCCGCGACGTTAAGCGCATTCGGATCGTTGCCGACCAGGGTCAGCATCTGCTGCACCTTGACGCTCTGCGAAACCTGCTTTTTCGCGCCGGTATCGCGGACCATTACGCCCGCCTTGCTTTCCCAGGCGCCGGTATAGCCGATCGTCATGCGAGGATTCCTTGTGCAATAAGCATGAAATGTCCTTGTCCCAACCAATTGAATGGGCGCGAGTATCGGCCGCTTCGCCTGATCCAACCAACCCTTTTGTGCGCTTTTTTACAAATCTCGTACATTCATGACACCGAGCTTAAGGCCCGCAAACATTGCTTCAGCGCCGTCATCAGGATGTAACAACTGTGGCGATTGCGCGAGATGTACCAATCCCGATACCAACCGGTCATCGCCCGGAGTTCTTTCGGCGCGCAAGTACCTAAAGCTTCCGCCCGTAACGACGATACGCTGTGATACCCGCCCTGTTTTATTCCTGCCCTCCAACAAAAAAGCCGCTCAAGGATCAGTTCCATGCCCGCACTGCGCACTATTCAGGCTCGCTACACGCTGTTTCTGATTCTGTTCATCCTGTTGTTGTCCGTGCTCACCGTGGTCGGCATCAGCCAACTGGTCGCACCGACCCTGCGCGATACCGAAGAGAAGGTCGTGCTCAACCGCATCGCCGAAGTCGCCGTGCAGATTCAGGGCGAACTGAACAAGGTGCAGGCGCAGCAACGCAGTATCACCCAGACCATCCCCCTGCTCGACAGTGCAGCCATCGACGTGGTGTTGCCAGGGCTGGTGGATCAGTACGGCGAACTGAAAGTCTTTGGCGGCGGTATCTGGCCGTTGCCCGGCCAGCGCGAAGCCGGGCGCAACAAGTTCAGCACCTTCTGGCACCGGGATGCCTCGGGTCAGCTCAAGGTCAATACGTTCTGGAACAGCGACGCCGCACCGAACTACTACGACCAGAGCTGGCACAAGGGCGGCATGGCCACCCCGCGCGGTCAGTGCGCGTGGGCCGCTGCCTATAAGGACGACGCGAGTGCCGAGCCGCGCACCAACTGCGCCATGGCGATCTACAAGAACGGCAGTGCCTGGGGCGTTTCGACCATCGACGTGACCCTGGGCTTCTTCAACGACCTGGTGGCGCGCAAGGAAAAAGACCTCAACGCCGAAATGCTCATCGTCGAGGCTGACGGCAAGATCATCAGTAACAGCTCGCGCATCAGCGGTCCGATCGTACTGAAGAACATCAGCGAACTGGCGGCCAGCTCCACCTTCATCAATCAGATCAAGACCGGCCTGCAGAACCGCGATAAAGCGCAACGCGTCGAGTTCGACAACAATGGTGAAGACGCCACATTCTTCATGCGCCCTATCGAGGGCACACCGTGGTTCCTCGCCACCGCCCTGCCGACCAAGATGCTCACCGCCCAGCGTGACGATGTGCTCAACAGTCTCAGCCTGATCCAGATTCCGCTGGTGATCCTGCTGGTGCTGTTGCAGGTTTACGCGATTCGCAAACTGGTACAACGCATGAAGGCTCTGAAAGCCAACATCGATTCACTGTCCAGCGGTGACGCCGACCTGACCCGCCGCATCACCATTCGCGCCGAAGACGAACTGGGTGCCATCGGCCATTCGGTCAACACCTTCATCGTCTATTTGCAGAACATGATCGGCGAAGTCACCCAGGCCACCGGTGCCATGGCCTCCAGCCTCGATAATCTGCAGCGCACTTCGGCGCACACCAGCCAGATTCTGCTGCGTCACGCTTCGGAAACCGACCAGACTGTCACCGCCATTACCGAGATGAGCTCCACCGCTGAAAGCGTGGCGCAGAATGCCGCTGAAACCGCTGCGTTCACCCAGCGCGCCAATGAAAATGCCGATCGCTCGCGCGTCGTGGTGGGTGAAGCGACCAACAGCGTGGTCGCGCTGATCGACGAAGTGGCCAGCGCTACACACAAAGTTGAAAACATGCAGCAGGACGCCCAGCGCATTACCGAAATCCTCGGCGTGATCGGTGCGATTGCCGGGCAAACCAACCTGCTCGCCCTCAACGCGGCGATCGAGGCGGCGCGTGCCGGTGAACAGGGTCGTGGCTTTGCGGTGGTGGCGGATGAAGTCCGCGCCCTCGCCGCCCGCACTCAGGCCAGCACCTCGGAAATCAACGAGATGTTGACCCGTCTGACCCAAGGCGTGAGTTCCTCGGTCAGTGCCATGGAAAACACCCAGGCCAGTTGCCAGTCCGCCGCTGACGCCACCGCCCGAGTCAACTCGGGGCTGGACGAAATGGCCGGTTCGGTCAGCCACATCAACAGCCTCAGCACGCAGATCGCCACCGCCGCCGAACAGCAAAGCGCAGTGACCGAAGAGATCAACCGCAGCATGGTGCAGATCCGCCACATGGTCGATGAACTGGTGCAGAGCGGCCAGGCCAGCGAGCTGAATACCCGCCAGTTGCTCGAAGCCAATAGCCGCGTGAGCGCAATCATGGGGCGGTTCAAGGTCAGTTAAGCCAACCGCGACCACGGGGATGTTGGCCTTTACGCCAATCCCCTGTGGGAGCGGAGCCTGCTCGCGAAAGCGATTTCTCAGTCACTGGAGCTGCGGCTGGTCAACCGCATTCGCGAGCAGACTCACTCCTACAATGGTTCGGGTGTTTTGTAGCAACTGGAAACACTCAGTTGATGTAGGAGCGGGAAAACAGGTCAAAATGCGTTCTTGCTGACCTTCACCGAGTCGAGAGCCCATTCCCATGCGAAGCCAACTGCGTCTGCTCGCCCTGAGCGCCCTGTTCATCTCCTCCCTGGCGCAAGCCGCCGAACTGATCCCGATCGAAGTGCACCGCGATGCCAATTGCGGCTGCTGCAAAAAGTGGATCAGCCATCTCGAAGCCAATGGCTTCAAAGTCGAAGATCACGTCGAAAGCGACATGAGCAGCTTTAAACAGCAGCACGGCGTACCACCGCGTCTGGCGTCCTGCCACACGGCGATCATCAATGGCAAATTCGTTGAAGGCCATGTGCCTGCCGATCAGGTGCTTGCGTTGAGCAAGCGCGACGATCTGCTGGGTGTGGCTGCACCGGGCATGCCAATGGGCTCACCGGGCATGGAAATGGACGGCATGAGCGACGCGTATCAGGTCATCGGCCTGAAGAAGGACGGCGCTGATGTGGTAGTGGCGGACTACCCGGCCCGTTGATGGGGGCAGCCTACTTCGGCCTGTTCTTTGCTGCGTTTGGCGCGGCGACATTGTTGCCGTTGCAGTCCGAGGCGCTGCTGGTCGGCCTGATCGTCAGCGAGCGTTACTGGCTGTGGGGTTTGCTCGCGGTGGCGACGCTGGGCAACGTGCTCGGTTCGCTGGTCAACTGGTGGCTGGGACGGGGCATCGAGCGGTTTCAGGATCGACGCTGGTTCCCGGTCAGTCCGCGGCATATGGCCAAGGCGCGCAAGCACTACGAGCGCTATGGGCATTGGTCGCTGCTGCTCAGTTGGCTGCCGGTGATTGGCGATCCGCTGACCTTGATTGCCGGCGTCATGCGCGAACCGCTCGGGCGCTTTCTGTTGATCGTCACCCTGGCCAAAGGCGCGCGCTATGGCGTGCTGGCCTTGCTGACCCTGGGCTGGCTCGGTTGAACCAACCCTTCCTGTGATTGCCTTTGTTTAACGTCGGCGTAATCCCGACCTTCCAGAGTCGGCCAATTTTCAAGGAGTTAGTGCTTATGTCCGTCACGCTTTCCCGCTGGCTGCCCGGCCTCGTCCTCAGCGCTGCCCTGCCATTAATGGCGCAAGCGGCCACTGAAACCGCCCCCGCCGAAGGGCCTGCCTACGGCCCGGAGCTGCAGGGTTTCCAATATCCTTACACGCTTAAACACTTCGCCTTCGAATCCCAGGGTCAGAAGCTGCAAATGGGTTACATGGACGTCGCCGCCAATGGCAAGGCCAACGGCCGCACCGTGGTGCTGATGCACGGCAAGAATTTCTGCGCGGCGACCTGGGACAGTTCGATCAAGGCCTTGAGCGATGCCGGCTACCGCGTGATTGCGCCGGATCAGATCGGCTTCTGCACCTCCAGCAAACCCGAGCACTATCAGTACAGCTTCCAGCAACTGGCGACCAACACCCAGCAATTGCTCAAGGCGTTGGGCATTCAGAAAGCCACTGTGCTCGGCCACTCCACCGGCGGCATGCTCGCCACCCGTTATGCGCTGCTGTTCCCGGAGCAGGTCGATCAATTGGCGATGGTCAACCCGATCGGTCTGGAAGACTGGAAAGCCCTCGGCGTTCCGTATCGCACCGTCGATCAGTGGTATCAGCGTGAGTTGAAGGTCACGGCCAAGGGCATTCGCGACTATGAGCGCACCACTTATTACGACGGCCGCTGGAAGCCCGAATTCGATCGCTGGGTCGACATGCTCGCCGGTCTGAGCAAAGGTCCGGGCAAGACCCAGGTCGCGTGGAACTCGGCGCTGATCTACGACATGATCTTCACCCAGCCGGTCTACTACGAGTTCAAGGACCTGAAGATGCCGACCCTGTTGCTGATCGGCACCTCCGACACCACCGCCATCGGCAAGGACCTCGCACCGCCGGAAGTCAAAGCGAAAATCGGCCACTACGAGGTGCTCGGCAAACAGGTCGCCAAGTTGATTCCGCAGTCGACGCTGATCGAATTCCCGGGCATGGGCCACGCGCCACAAATGGAAGAACCGGAGAAATTCCATCAGGCGTTGCTCGGTTGGCTGGGCAAGACTCCTTCCGCTCCATGATGAGGTAAGCCGATGACGGTGCAGATTGCAGTGATCGATGACTGGCAGGACGTGGCACGCGACGTGGTCGACTGGTCCGTGCTGGAGAGCATCGGTGACGTGACCTTTGTGCATGATTACCCGGCCGACAACGCGACACTGGCCGAGCGCCTCGGCCAGTACGAGGTGATCTGCGTCATGCGCGAACGCACGCGTTTCGACGCCGACTTGCTCGGACGCTTGCCCAATCTGAAGTTGCTGGTCACCGGCGGCATGCGCAATGCGGCGCTGGACATGCCGGCCGCTGCAGCGCTGGGCATCAAGGTCTGCGGCACCGACAGTTACAAACATGCCGCACCGGAACTGACCTGGGCGCTGATCATGGCGGCCACCCGTGATCTGGTGAAGGAAGCCAATGCCTTGCGCGCCGGCCAGTGGCAACAGGGCCTCGGCGGCGATCTGCATGGCAAGACCCTGGGAATCCTGGGTTTGGGCAGCATCGGCCAGCGGGTCGCGCAGTTCGGCCAGGTGTTCGGCATGCGGGTGATCGCCTGGAGCGAGAACCTCACCGCCGAACGCGCGGAACAGGTCGGCGTGACGTACGTCAGCAAGCAGCAACTGTTCGAGCAGGCCGACGTGCTGTCGGTGCATCTGGTGCTCAGTGAACGCAGTCGCGGTCTGGTTGATGCCCAAGCGCTGGAGTGGATGAAACCGAGCGCGCTTTTGGTCAACACTGCTCGCGGGCCGATCGTCGATGAAGCGGCGTTGATCAAGGCGCTACAGAAACGGCGCATTGCCGGGGCAGCGCTGGACGTGTTCGAGCAAGAGCCTTTGCCGGCCCTGCACCCGTTTCGCACGCTGGACAATGTCCTCGCCACGCCGCATGTGGGCTATGTCAGTCGGCAGAATTACGAGCAGTTCTTCCGGCAGATGATCGAGGATATTCAGGGTTGGGCAACTGGGGAGCCGGTGCGTCTGTTGAATTGATTCCATCACTTTAAAGTTCAGTTGCTGCAACAGGCCTCTTCGCGAGCAGGCTCGCTCCCACAGGTTGTACGCGTCCCATTGTGGGAGCGAGCCTGCTCGCGAAGGGGTCATTTCAGATACCACGCTGAAATACCTTCGCACCACAACGGTGCAACCCGCCCATCCTCTAGCACAAAACCGTGACTACCCAGTCACTGTTTTGGCCCACTCCGACCGAAAAACATGCCCTTCGTCGGAGCGTTTCCCCTCCTGAACCCTCGCTTACATCCCGACACAACCGATTGTCGAACAATTTACCCATTTGCCCCGACCCGCTCTAGGATCTGGCCTAGACTCATTTTTCAGTGGCCAAACCACTCGGTCATACCGACGAAAAAAAGTCGAAACTTTTGCTTCACGCCACAGGTCATCAGAACAACTGGGCGAAAGCGACTGGTGTAATCCTTGCAACGGCCTCACCACCCATTCTGCTTGCGCGTGTTGGGTCAGCATTTGCTCACCGATGCGTGGCGCCTTTGCGCCCGGCCACAGGACTTGGCCACGAAACAGCTTGTTCGAGACAAGAATCAGATCACACACGGGAGATACATATGATCAGTGCGGCATTGGATATTCAGGGAGAGCGTGCTCACCAGTCGCTTGGAGAATCGAGCACCATCAGTGTTCCCGGCAGCCGACAGATCAACGTACCCGGCACCAAGACGCTTGCTCCGGTAGCAAGCCAGAATCCCAACAAGAAAAAAGTGTTGTTCGTGACTTCGGAAATCGCCGATCTGGTCAAGACCGGCGGCCTCGGTGACGTCTCCGCCGCCCTGCCCCGGGCCATGGCCCATCTGCATGATGTGCGGGTGCTGATTCCCGGTTATCCGCAAGTGGTGCACAGCGAAAACCCGATTCACATCATCGGCGAGCTGGGTGGCCACGCTGCGCTGCCACCTTGCAAGATCGGACGCATGGACATGCCCGATGGCCTGGTGATCTACGTGTTGATCTGCCCTGAACTCTACGAGCGTGAAGGTGGCCCTTACGGCGCCAACAACGGTCGCGACTGGCCGGACAACCATATCCGCTTCGCCCGTCTCGGCCTGGCCGCTGCCGACATCGCCGCCAACCTTGCGCAAATCCATTGGCGCCCGGATCTGGTGCACGCCCATGACTGGCCGGCTGGCCTCGCGCCCGCTTACATGCACTGGCGCGGGCAGCGCACGCCAACGCTGTTCACCATTCACAACCTTGCCTACCAGGGCGTGACCAGCCTTGGTTCCTGCCCGGAGCTGGGGATTCCCACCCATGCCCTGCAACAGGAAGGCATGGAGTTCTACGGCAAGATGTCGTTCCTCAAGGCCGGCATGGCCTATTCGAGCCACATCACCACCGTCAGCGCGACGTATGCTCAGGAAATCACCACCCCGGACTTCGGCTGTGGCCTCGACGGTTTCCTTGCCGCCAAGACCCAGCAAGGCCTGCTCAGCGGTATCCCGAACGGCATCGACGAGAGCTGGGATTCGGCGACCGACCCGCACCTGTTTGCCCCGTTCGCCATCGGCGACTGGGAAGGCAAAGCGGTCAACGCCGCCCACGTCCGTGAGCTGTTCGGCCTGAATGACTCTACCGGCCCACTGTTCGCCGTGGTTTCGCGCCTGGTCTATCAGAAAGGTCTTGACCTCACCGAAGCGGTGTCCGAGTTCATCGTGCAGAACGGTGGTCAGATCGCGATCATTGGTCGCGGCGAGCCGGAAGAAGAGCAAGCCATGCGCGAATTGGCGCTGCGCTTCCCAGGCCAGATCGGCGTGCGCATCGGCTTCAACGAAACCGATGCCCGACGCATGTTCGCCGGCAGCGATTTCCTCTTGATGCCTTCGCGTTACGAGCCTTGCGGCTTGAGCCAAATGTACGCCCAGCGTTTCGGCTCGCTGCCGGTCGCGCGCAACACCGGCGGTCTGGCCGACACCATTGAAAACGGCGTCACCGGTTTCCTCTTCGATGAGTCCACCGTTGATAGCTACAAGGAAGCCCTGAGCCGCGCGTTCAAGGTCTTCGCCTTCCCGGAACTGCTCAATGCCATGCGCTGCCGCGCCATGGCTGCACCGTTCAACTGGAGCAAAGCGGTTGAACCGTACGCCGAACTTTACGAACAACTGGTCGCCAAGGCGTTGGGTAAAGCCAGCCACAAATAACCAGGGAGTTGCAGAAAATGCCGTCAAGGACCCAAGAAACCTGGCCCCACGGCGCGATCATGCTGGATGCCGAGCACACGCAATTTGCGTTGTGGGCGCCTGACGCGTTCTACGTCAGTGTGGAACTGGAAGATGGAAAATCGTTGCCCATGCTGCCTCAGGGCGACGGTTGGTTTGTAATCAAGGCCAATTGCCCGGCGGGCAGTCGCTACCGTTACTGCATCGATGGCGAACTGGAGGTGCCGGACCCGGCCTCCAGAGCGCAGGATGGTGACCTCGACCGCCACAGTGTGGTGGTCGATCCCCATGCCTACCAATGGCGGCACACGACCTGGAATGGTCGGCCGTGGAGCGAAGCGGTGATTTACGAGCTGCACGTCGGTGCGCTCGGTGGATTTGCCGAAGTTGAACAGCATCTGGCGCGCTTGGTGGCGCTGGGCATTACCGCCATCGAATTGATGCCGCTGGCGCAATTCCCCGGTGATCGCAACTGGGGCTACGACGGAGTGCTGCCCTATGCACCGCAAGCCTCCTACGGCACACCGGAACAACTCAAACACCTGATCGACACCGCCCACGGCCATGGCCTGGCGGTGATTCTCGACGTCGTCTACAACCACTTCGGTCCCGACGGTAACTATCTGCATCGTTACGCCAAAGGCTTTTTCCGCGAGGACAAGCACACGCCCTGGGGCGCGGCGATCGACTTCCGTCGCCCGGAAGTGCGCGAGTTCTTCATTGAAAACGCGCTGATGTGGCTGCTCGAATACCGTTTCGACGGTTTGCGTCTGGATGCGGTGCACGCGATTGAGGATCCCGACTTTCTCAGCGATCTGGCCCGACGCATTCGCCAGCAGATAGACCCGACCCGGCACGTCTGGCTGACCGTCGAGAACGAGCTGAACCAGTCGAGCCTGCTGGAAAACGATTACGACGCGCAGTGGAACGATGACGGTCATAACGCCCTGCACGTGCTGCTGACCGGCGAAACCGACGCCTACTACGCCGACTATGCCGCGCAACCCACCGAGCAATTGGTGCGCTGCCTGAGTCAGGGCTTTGTTTTCCAAGGCCACATCACTCGCCATGGCGAACCCCGTGGCGAGCCGAGCGAACATCTGCCCTCCACTGCTTTCGTGCTGTTCCTGCAGAACCATGACCAGATCGGCAACCGTGCCTTTGGCGAACGCCTGCATCAGCTCGCCGACCCGCGTGCGGTACAAGCGGCGACGGTGTTGTTGCTGCTGTCGCCGATGATTCCGCTGATGTTCATGGGCGACGAGTTTGCCGCCGAGCAACCGTTCCTGTTTTTCACCAGTCACCACGGTGAACTGGCGGAACTGGTGCGGGAAGGTCGGCGCAACGAGTTCGCCGCATTCAGTGCCTTTACCGATCCGCACAAGCGCGAACAGATCCCCGATCCGAATGCCGAAAGCACTTTCCACGCTTCGCAGCCGCGATTGTCCGGCAGCGGCACGCCATTGCAACAGCAGACCCAAGAGCTCTATCGGCAACTGTTGAAATTGCGTCACCAGTACATCATTCCCAACCTCTCCGGGACCCAGGCTCTGGGCGCGCAGATGCTCGGCTATGGCGCGGTCAGCGCACGCTGGCGACTGGGCAACGGCAGTGAGCTGCGAATTGACCTGAACCTCAGCGACACGCCAGTGGTCAACCCTGCACAGACCGATACCGAGTGGCTGTTTCAACAGCCAGCCGCGATCGAACTGTCGGACCCGAACCAACTGCCGGCGTACACCGCGCTCGTCAGCCTCACGGCCGCACCCGTTATGCACCCCCTGGATGGAGAGCGCCTATGAGCGATGCGCAACTGGAAATACTCGCCAGTCGAGCCGGCCTTGCCGTCGACTGGATCGACGCCAACGGGCGTCAGCAAAAAGTCGCTCCTGCTGTGTTGCGCAATGTCCTGATCGGACTCGGCCACCCCGCCAGCACCGCGCAAGAAATCGATGCCAGCCTGCTGGAATTGCAAGAAGTCCAGCAAGACCGCCATTTGCCGCCCCTGCTGACCTGCGACGTGGGCGTTGCCCTCGACCTGAGTCGCTATTTCTCACCGGAAACCCCCTGCGAAATCCATCTTGAAGACGGCTCGCAGATGAACCTGAAGCTGGACAACGAAGCCATGTTGCCCGGCTTGATTCCGGTCGGTTACCAGCAAGTGCATATCGCCGATCAGTATTTCACGCTCGCCGTGGCGCCTGAACGCTGCTTCAGCGTCGCCGATGCGGTCGATAGCCCGATCCCGCGGGCCTGGGGTTTGAGCGCCCAGTTGTATTCGCTGCGCCGTCCGGGTGACGGTGGTTTTGGCGACACCCAGGCGCTGGAGGAACTGGTTCGTGTAGCGGGCGAACGTGGCGCCGATGCGCTGGCGATCAGTCCGATGCACGCGATGTTCAGCGCAGACAATGGCCGCTACAGCCCTTATTCGCCGTCCAGCCGCTTGTTTCTCAATTCACTGTATGCCGCGCCGGGGAGCATTCTCGGGGAACGCGCGTTGCGTGATGCAATTGATGCCAGTGGCCTGGCCGCGCAGTTCGAGCAGCTGGAAAATCTCAAGCTGATCGACTGGCCGACCGCTGCCGAAGCAAAGCAGAAGCTGCTGCAAGCCTTATATGACGGTTTCGTCGCTGGTGAGCATCCGCTGCACGCCGACTTCGCCAGTTTTCGTCACGCCGGTGGCGAAGCGCTGGAGAACCATTGCCGCTTCGAAGCGATTCAGGAAATGCGCGCCGCCCGTGGCGAAAGCCTCGACTGGCGCCAATGGCCAGAGCACTGGCACGACCCACGCGGCGCGGCGCTCGGCGCGTTTGCCGAGGAATATGCCGAGCGCATCGGTTATTTCGCGTTCTGCCAATGGCTGATCCATCGCTGCCTCGAGCGTGCGCAAACTGCTGCGCGCAGTGCCGGCATGGGCATCGGTCTGATCGCCGACCTCGCGGTCGGTGCTGATGGCGCTGGCAGCCAGGCCTGGAGTTTTCAGGACGAATTGCTCGCCTCGCTGACCGTCGGCGCGCCGCCGGACATCCTCAATCGCAGCGGCCAGGGCTGGGGCATTTCCGCGTTCTCGCCTGAAGGGCTGATCCGTAACGGTTTCCGTGCCTTCATCGACATGCTGCGCGCCAACTTCGCCCACGCCGGTGGCTTGCGTATCGACCATGTCATGGGCCTGCAACGCCTGTGGGTGATTCCCAACGGCGCCGCTCCGGCGGATGGCGCCTATCTGTATTACCCGTTCGACGACATGTTGCGCCTGCTGACCCTGGAATCCCATCGGCATCAGGCCATCGTGCTCGGCGAAGACCTCGGCACCGTGCCGGAAGGCCTGCGGGAAAAACTTGCCGCGCGGTCAATCCTGGGCATGCGCGTGCTGTTGTTCGAACAGGATAACACCCGCTTCAAACCGATTCTCGACTGGCCGGATGATGCCCTGGCGACCACCAGCACCCATGACCTGCCGACGCTCAACGGTTGGTGGCATGGCCGCGATATCGACTGGAACGCACGACTTGGGCTGGTCGATGCCAACGGCGAAATCGACTGGCGTCGGCATCGCGAGCGTGAACGCGAAGGCCTGCGCGATGCACTGCGCCAGGATCCGCAGAATTTCCGCGAAGAGTCCCACGAAGCCGATCAAGTGGTCGATGCCAGTGTGCGTTTCCTCGGCCACACCCGCGCGCCGCTGGTGCTGCTGCCGCTGGAAGATGCCTTGGGTATCGATGAACAGCCGAATCTGCCTGGCACCACCGATTCACATCCGAACTGGTCGCGACGTTTGCCCGGTCCCAGCGAAGCGTTGCTGGACGGCCCCGATGCCGCCCGCCGCCTGGAACTGCTGGCCTGCGCGCGCCTTCAAGCCTCTGAGCGTGACCAATGAATCAACAGCAAATCCAGCCACTGCGCGCCACCTTGCGCCTGCAATTTCATAAAGGTTTTACCCTCGAACAAGCCGTGCCATTGGTGCCGTACTTTGCCCGCCTCGGCATCAGCCATATCTATGCCTCGCCATTGCTGGCGGCGCGCGCCGGTTCCATGCATGGCTACGACGTGGTCGACCCGACCCAGGTCAATCCGGAACTGGGCGGCGAGCCGGCGTTGCGCCAACTGGTCAGCACCCTGCGTGAACACAACATGGGCCTGATCCTCGACATCGTTTCCAACCACATGGCCGTGGGCGGCAATGACAACCCGTGGTGGCTCGACTTGCTCGAATGGGGACGCCTGAGCCCGTACGGCGAATTCTTCGACATTCAGTGGCACTCGCCGGACCCGTTGATGGAAGGCCAGTTGCTGCTGCCGTTCCTTGGCAGTGATTACGGCGTGGCGTTGCAGGAAGGCACGCTTAAGCTCAAATTCAACGCGCAGACCGGTACTTTTTACGTTGAGCACTACGATCACCACTTCCCGATCTGCCCGAACAACTATGGCGAGCTGCTCAAGTCCGACGACACGCTGAAGTCTCTGGCAGATCGCTTCAGCACACTCAGCTACCAGACCGACGCACATTCGCTGGCGATGCCGCTCAAGCAGGAGTTGCGCGAGCTGGCGAGCGATCCGCGTGTTCTGGCGACTATCGAAGGCAACCTCGCACAGTACGATTCCACCACCGAGGAAGGCTTCCACAAGCTCCACGAGTTACTGGAACGGCAGAGTTATCGCCTGGCCAGTTGGCGCACGGCGGCGGACGACATCAACTGGCGGCGCTTCTTCGACATCAACGAGCTTGGCGGCCTGCGCGTCGAGCGTCCGGCGGTGTTCGAAGCGACCCACGGCAAAATTTTCCAATTGGTCGAAGAAGGTCTGGTCGACGGCTTGCGCATCGACCACATCGACGGCCTCGCCGACCCGCGTGGCTACTGCCGCAAATTGCGCCGTCGCCTTGATCACTTGGCGCCGGGACGTCATCTGCCGATCTATGTCGAGAAGATCCTCGGCGAGGGCGAAACCCTGCGCCGCGACTGGAGCGTCGACGGCACCACCGGCTACGAGTTCATGAATCAGCTGTCGCTGCTGCAACACGACCCGGACGGCGAACACGTGCTCGGCGAACTCTGGCAGCGCCGCACTGAGCGCCCGGCTGCGTTCATGGAAGAAGCGCAACTGGCCCGTCAGCAGATCCTCAACGGCTCGCTGGCCAGCGACTTTGAAAGTGTCGCGCAGGCCCTGCATCAAGTCGCGCGGGATGACCTGATGACCCGCGACCTGACCTTGGGCGCGATTCGCCGCGTGCTGCATGCGCTGATCGTGCACTTCCCGGTTTATCGCACTTACATCAGCGCCATGGGCCGGTCCGAGCAGGACGAAGCGATTTTCCAGCACGCCATGGACGGTGCGCGGCAAACCCTCAGCGAAGCCGACTGGCCAGTGCTCGACTCGGTCGCCAGCTGGCTCGGCGGCACGCCTTGGCGCCGCAAGCCACGGGGGCGCTCGCGCAAGATCCTCAAGCATGCCTGCGTGCGTTTCCAGCAACTGACTTCGCCGGCGGCGGCCAAAGCCGTGGAAGATACCGCGCTGTATCGCTCGGCGGTGCTGCTGTCGCGCAATGATGTCGGTTACAACACCGAGCAATTCAGCGCGCCGGTCAGTGAGTTCCACGAAGTCAATCAACAGCGCATGGCCGAGTTTCCAGACAACCTGCTCGCGACTGCTACCCATGACCACAAGCGTGGCGAAGACACTCGCGCCCGTCTGGCCGTGCTGAGCGAACGCAGCCATTGGTACGCCGATCAGGTCGAACTGTGGCGCGCCCTCGCCCGCCCCGTGCGCATCGAAGACGACGCGCCTTCCGCTGGCGACGAACTGATCCTCTATCAGGCATTGCTCGGCAGTTGGCCGCTGGACCTGCAGGACGACGACAAGGCCGGTTTCGCCGATTACGCCAAGCGCATCTGGCAATGGCAGCAGAAAGCCCTGCGTGAAGCCAAGCTGCAAAGCAGCTGGAGCGCGCCGAATGAAGCGTATGAAAACGCAGCACAGGCGTTCACGGAAAAGCTGTTGACCGGTGAAGAAGGCGAGTTGCTGCGTGCGGCGCTGAGCAAGACCGTCAACAGCATCGCCGCTGCCGGCGCGCTCAACGGGCTGGCGCAAACCTTGCTGCGCATGACCGTGCCGGGTGTGCCGGATCTGTACCAGGGCAACGAGTACTGGGACTTCAGTCTGGTCGACCCGGACAACCGCCGCCCGGTAGATTACGCCGCCCGCGAGCAAGCGTTGCAGGCATCTGTGCCGGGTACCGAACTGCTCAAGGATTGGCGTGACGGGCGCATCAAACAGGCGCTGATCAGTGAGGTGTTGAACCTGCGCAAGGAACACAGCGAGCTGTTCCGTCGTGGCGATTACCAGCCATTGGAAGTACTGGGCAGTCAGGCGCACAACGTCTTGGCATTCGCGCGTGAACACGAAGGCGTGCGGGCCATCGTGGTAGTGCCGGTGCGTTGCGCGACGTTGCTGGAAAACAGTGCCATGCCGCAGGTCGATGCGCTGCGCTGGGGCGATACGCGGGTGGTTTTACCGTCTGCCGCTTCGGATGCAAACCTGAAGGGACTTTTTGCAAGCAGCGTAGTCACACAAAACAGGGAGCTGAATGTCAGCGAAGCGCTGGGGGATGTCCCGGTCAATCTCTTTATCCAACACTTAACACAAGCATGAGTTCAGTTCAGGAGCATTGCGATGAGCACCGACGATAAACGCATTCGCGAATTCGCCTATCAGATCTGGGAGTCGGAAGGGAAACCTGAAGGCCACGAAGAACGTCATTGGGAAATGGCGCGCAAGCTGGCCGAGGCCGAAGCGCTGGCACCCAAGAAGCCACCGAAAGCGGCGGGCAGCAAAGTGGCTGGCAAGACTACAGGCGCAGCAGCGAAAAGCACCGACGGCAAAACACCGGCGACCGCCAAAGCCAAACCGGCAGCGAAAGCCAAGCCTGCGGCCACGGCCAAAGTAGTCCCGCCGGGCGAAAAGGCTGCCGAGAAAAAGCCGCGAGCCGCGAAGAAACCTCCGGCGAACTGACCCGATCCATTTTTGAACTGAATGACTGTGTGGCGAGCGTGCTCGCCACAAGGGGTTCTTGCGCCCCGAAGAAAGTCCCTTATTGGGAACAACACACAACCCTGTGGGAGCGAGCCTGCTCGCGAAAGCGCTAGGTCAGTTGGTGAAAATGTCGAATGTACCGACGCTTTCGCGAGCAGGCTCGCTCCCACAAGGAAATCTCATTGCCTGAACTGTCCCGTTTTTTTGCAGGAGCAATCATGACCCGTCCAAAGAAAGCCGAACCCGCTGCGCACGCCGAGCCGTCGAGAATCCGTGAAGGCCTGCCCTTCCCGCTCGGTGCGACCTGGGATGGTCTGGGGGTGAACTTTGCTCTGTTTTCCGCCAACGCCACCAAGGTCGAGCTGTGCATTTTCGACGATGCCGGCGAGGTCGAACTCGAACGCATCGAGCTGCCGGAATACACCGATGAGATCTACCACGGCTACCTGCCGGATGCGCACCCTGGCTTGATCTACGGCTACCGCGTTTATGGTCCTTATGACCCGGCCAATGGTCACCGCTTCAACCACAACAAACTGCTGATCGACCCGTACGCCAAGCAATTGGTCGGCGAACTGAAATGGTCGGAGGCGCTGTTCGGCTACACCATCGGCCACCCCGACGCCGACCTCAGTTTCGACGAGCGTGACAGCGCGCCATTCGTGCCCAAGTGCAAGGTCATCGACCCGGCGCACACCTGGGGCAACGACCATCGCGTCAGCGTGCCGTGGGACAAGACCATCATCTATGAAACCCACGTGCGCGGCATCAGCATGCGTCACCCGTCGGTGCCGGAAAACCTGCGTGGCACTTTCGGCGGTCTGATGGTTGACGACGTGCTCGAGCACATTCGCAAGCTCGGTGTTTCGTCTGTCGAACTGCTGCCGATCCATGCCTTCGTCAACGATCAGCATCTGCTGCAAAAGGGCATGACCAACTACTGGGGCTACAACAGCATTGCGTTCTTCGCCCCGGACCCGCGTTATCTGGCCAGTGGCAAGATTGCCGAATTCAAGGAAATGGTCGCGCATCTGCACGATGCCAACCTCGAAGTGATTCTCGACGTGGTCTACAACCACACCGCCGAAGGCAACGAGCAAGGCCCGACCCTGTCGATGCGCGGTATCGACAACGCCTCGTACTACCGCTTGATGCCCGACGACAAGCGCTACTACATCAACGATTCCGGCACCGGTAACACCCTGGACCTGAGTCACCCATGCGTGCTGCAAATGGTCACCGACTCTCTGCGCTACTGGGCCAGTGAGATGCACGTCGATGGCTTCCGCTTCGACCTAGCAACCATTCTTGGCCGTTACCACGATGGTTTCGACGAGCGCCACAGCTTCCTCGTCGCCTGCCGTCAGGACCCGGTGCTGCGTCAGGTGAAGATGATCGCTGAGCCGTGGGACTGCGGTCCCGGCGGTTATCAGGTCGGCAACTTTCCGCCGGGCTGGGTTGAGTGGAACGACAAATTCCGCGACACCGTGCGTGCGTTCTGGAAAGGTGACGACGCTCAGCTTGCCGATTTCGCCAGCCGCATGACCGCTTCCGGCGAGATGTTCAACCAGCGCGGGCGCCGGCCGTATTCGTCGGTGAACTTCATCACCGCCCACGACGGTTTCACCCTCAACGATCTGGTGTCGTACAACGACAAGCACAACGAAGCCAACGACGAGAACAACCAGGACGGCAGTAACAACAACCTGTCGTGGAACCACGGCGTCGAAGGTCCGACCGACGATCCGGAAATCAACGCTTTGCGCCATCGGCAGATGCGCAATTTCTTCGCCACCCTGCTGCTGGCCCAAGGCACACCGATGATCGTTGCCGGTGACGAGTTCGCCCGCACTCAGGACGGCAACAACAACGCCTATTGCCAGGATAGCGAGATCGGCTGGGTCAACTGGGACCTGAGCGAGGACGGCAAGGCCCTGCTCAAGTTCGTCAAACGCCTGATCAAGCTGCGCCTGACTTATCCGATCCTGCGTCGCGGACGCTTCCTGGTCGGCGAGTACAACGAAGACATCGGCGTCAAGGACGTGACCTGGCTGGCACCGGACGCCACCGAGATGACCACCGAGCACTGGCACGATGCGCACAACCGCTGCCTCGGGATGCTGCTCGACGGTCGCGCGCAGGAAACCGGCATCCGCCGCAAAGGTGCCGACGCGACCCTGTTGCTGGTGGTCAACGCACACCACGACATCGTCAACTTCACCCTGCCGGAAGTGCCGGACGGCGGCTTCTGGACCTGCATGATCGACACCAATCAGCCGTCTATTCGCGGCCAGGAACGCTTTGAATTCGGCCATGAATATTCGGTGACCGGGCGTTCGTTGCTGCTGTTCGAACTGCAACGTGACGAAGAAGATTGATATGGACTTTCAACATTATCTGGCCCGCCGTCCGCCAGATTACGCCGACACCAATGCCCTCGGCCGTTGCCTGCGGGCAATGGTCGAGGCCGGCCTCGACCGCTTGCCGTTGCCCGGCAGCGGTCACACGCTGGAGCGCTTTCAGCGTCTCTCGGAAGTCGGTGGACACGATTTAGGCCTGTGCAAATTCTATGAGGGCCACACCGACGCGCTGGCGATCATCGAGCAATTGGGCGGCACGCCAACCCCGGGCAGCACGTGGGGCATGTGGGCCGCCGAACCGCCGCAGGCACGGGTGAAAGTCACGCCGGCCGGGCACATGGTGACGCTGAACGGGCGCAAGGCCTGGTGCTCTGGCGCTGCGGTGCTCAGCCACGCCTTGCTCACCGCATGGGACGCGGACGGTCAGCAGCAATTGGTTGCAGTCGCACTCGATCAACCTGGCGTGACCATCACCGATCAAGGCTGGCAAGCGGTGGGCATGGCGGCGACCGGCAGCGTCGAAGTGCTGTTCGACAACGCCGAAGCGCAGGCCATCGGCAACCCCGGTGATTACCTGCAACGGCCGGGGTTCTGGCAGGGCGGGATCGGTATCGCCGCTTGCTGGTACGGCGCTTCACGGCGGATTGCCGAAGGGCTGCGTCAGCATTGCGCGCAACGCGATGAACCGCACGCCCTCGCCCATCTCGGTGCGACTGACACAGCACTGCAAGCGGCAGCCGATGTGTTGCGCTTCAGCGCGCTGCAAATCGATGCGCAGCCCGAGGCCGACGCTGAATTGCTTGCTCGTCGCGCCCGCGCGGTGGTCGAACAGTCTGCCGAACAGGTGATGCGCGAAGTCGGCCGGGCGCTGGGTGCCGGGCCGTTCTGTCAGGATCGGCATTTCGCCAGGTTGAGTGCCGACCTGCCGGTATTTCTGCGCCAGAGTCATGCCGAACGCGACCTTGCTGCATTGGGCCAGCAGATTGCTGGTCAGTCCTGCGAGGTCTGGGCGTTATGAAAGCCAACCCGATCGTTGGCCAGGGCACTTCATTGCAGCAATGGCAGGCTTCGCGCCGTCTGGCCGAGCTGCCGGCCATCGACATTCTTGACTTGGTACCGCTGGGCTCGCGAGCGGTGATCATCGCGCCGCACCCGGATGACGAAGTGCTCGGTTGCGGCGGCCTCATGCAGTTGCTGGCGGCAGCCGGACGGCCGTTGCAGTTGATCTCTGTTACCGATGGCAGCGCCAGTCACCCCGGCTCGCAGCGCTGGACAGTCGAGCGTTTGAGCGTGGTGCGTCCGCAGGAGTCTGCCGAAGCCTTGCGTCGTCTCGGTCTGCCGATGCATAGCCTGAAATGGCTGCGCGGAGGTTTTACCGATACGCAAGTGGCGGCGCAGGAAACCGAGTTGAGCGAATTCATCGCCGGTTATCTGCACGCCAGTGATGTGGTTTTCACTACCTGGCGCCAGGACGGTCACAGCGATCACGAGGCCGTCGGCCGCGCCAGTGTCGAAGCGGCGCGACGCGTGGGTGCGACCTGCCATGAACTTCCGGTCTGGACCTGGCACTGGGCAACCCCGGAAGACGCTTCGGTGCCATGGGAGCGTGCGCGCAAGATTCTCCTTTCACCGACGCACATCGCACGTAAACGCCACGCCGCGCACGCGTTCGCCAGCCAGTTGGAAGGCGACCGCGACGTCGGCCTCGGGCCAGTGCTCGCGCCCTATGTGCTCGATCGTTTGCTGCAACCTTTTGAAGTGGTGTTCCTGTGAGCGTCGATGACCGCTATTTCGACGGCCTGTTCGCGGGCAATGACGACCCATGGGCGTTCCGCCAGCGCTGGTACGAACAGCGCAAGCGCGCGATCAGCCTCGCCGCCCTGCCCCGTCCGCGCTACAGGTCGGTGTTCGAGCCGGGTTGCGCCAACGGCGAACTGAGTGCAGAACTGGCCCCGCGCTGCGACCGCCTGTTGTGTTGTGACACGGCGAGCGCGGCGGTGAAGCTGGCGCGGACGCGCTTGAGCATTTTCGAGCATGCCGAAGTCCGTCAGGGCCGCCTTCCGGCTGACTGGCCGGAAGAAAAGTTCGACCTGATTGTATTCAGCGAAATCGGCTACTACCTCGACGAAAAAGATCTGACAGAAATGATTCGCCGGATCAGTGAGTCACTGACCGCCGACGGACAATTGCTGGCCTGCCACTGGCGCCCGCCGATCGAGGGCTGCCCGCTGAATGCACGGCAGGTCCACGATCAGATCCACGATCAATTGGCTTTGCCGCGTCTGGTGCTGCATCAGGAAGCGGATTTCATTCTCGAACTGTGGAGCCGCGAGCCACGCTCGGTGGCGGCCCTGGAGGGCTTGCGTTGATCGGTATTGTGATTCCGGCGCACAACGAAGAGGCGCTGCTTGATGAATGCCTGCGTGCAGCGTTGCGCGCCAGCCAGCATGCACAACTGGGCGGCGAGCCGGTGGAAATACTGGTGGTGCTCGACAGTTGCAGCGATGGCTCGGCGCAGATCGTCAGCGCTTATCCAGTGCTCAGCTTGCAGATCGATGCGCGCAACGTTGGCGAAGCCCGCGCCACCGGTGCGCGCCTGTTGCTCGAGCGCGGTGCCCGCTGGATCGCCTGCACCGACGCCGACAGCCGCGTCGCCGATGACTGGCTGGCGGCGCAACTGGGGCTGGAGGCTGATGCTGTGTGCGGCACGGTCACTGTCGAGCACTGGCACGAATCGATTGATGAGGCGGCGCAGATTCGCTATCACCGCCATTATCAGGCCCGCGATGGCCATCGGCACATTCACGGCGCCAACCTCGGTGTCAGTGCCGAGGCTTATCGCCTGGCCGGCGGTTTCAAGCCGCTGACCTGTGACGAGGACGTGCAACTGGTGCGTGCACTGGAGCGCAGCGGCGCCAATATCGCCTGGAGTCACCGACCGCAAGTGCATACCAGCGCCCGTCTCGACAGTCGGGCCAAGGGTGGGTTCGGTGATTTTCTGCGCAATCTGGCACAGCTGGAATAAAAAATTACGGATCAGATTGATCTGTGACGCGACGAATCGGCTGTCTTGAGCAATACTCTGCCTCGCAGTAATCCAAGGGTTGGAGCACTGCACCGTTGCTATTCATTTGCCTTCACGGGCCGCGATCAGCGTTGGCTGCTCACGACTGAGGGCGAGATACCACAAGGACGTCGCACTCATGAAATCGTCATTGCTCAACGAACACGGCCTGCCGGCACAGATCTGGAACAGCGCGCCGCAACTCGACAATATTCCCGTCATCAACACCCACAGCCTGGTACCCGCCGGCGCCCGCGCCGTGGTCATCGCCCCGCATCCGGGGGATGAAGTGGTCACTTGCGGCGGTCTGCTGCAATTGCTCTCCAGCCTTGGCCATCCCCTGCAATTGCTCTCGATTACCGACGGTAGCGCCAGCCACCCCGGCTCGCGCCAGTGGTCGGAACAGCGCCTGAGCGTATTCCGTCCGCAGGAAAGCGTCGAAGCCCTGCGCCGCCTCGGCCTGCCCATGCACAGCCTGAAGTGGGTGCGCGGCGGCTTTACTGACAATGCACTGAGTGATCAGCAAAGCCAGCTCACCGAGTTCATCGGCCGTTACCTGCGACCGGGCGACGTAGTGTTCAGTACCTGGCGCAAGGATGGCCCGCCGGATCATGAAGTGGTTGGCCGGGCCAGTTTCGACGCGGCGCAGAAAGCCGGGGCGACCTACCACGATGTGCCGGTGTGGGCCTGGCACTGGCCGGAGCGCGAGCAGCAAATGATTCCCTGGGAACGCGCGCGCAAGCTGCGTCTCGACACCTGGACCGTGGCGCGCAAAAGCCACGCGACCCACGCTTACGCCAGCCAGCTCAAGGGCGAGCCGGCCATCGGCATCGCCCCGCTGCTGCCGCCCGTGCTGCTGGAGCGGATGCGCTTGCCGTATGAAATCGTCTTCTTCTGAACGGTGGAAGCTCAACATACCTTTGGGAGCGAGCCTGCTCGCGAAAGCGGTGTGTCATGTGTCAGATGTATTGAATGTGATGAAGTCTTCGCGAGCAGGCTCGCTCCCACATTGGCCCAGCAGTTGAATCATCGTAAGGAACTGCCACCCCCTCAAACCAGTCGCATGAACAGGCATGGCCCAATTCAGAGGAGTGAACGTGTCCAGCGATCCCAAGCGTCAAGCGGTCGACGCGCCAGTCATTCATCGCCTGCGGGTACTCACGGTCAACACCCACAAGGGCTTCACCGCACTGAATCGGCGGTTCGTTCTACCGGAGCTGCGCGAAGCGATGCGCAGTACCTCGGCCGATCTGGTGTTTCTGCAGGAAGTGGTGGGTGAGCACGAACGCCATTCCAGTCGCTACAACGACTGGCCGCAGACCTCGCAATACGAATTCCTCGCCGACAGCATGTGGAGCGATTTTGCCTACGGGCGCAACGCCGTTTACCCGGATGGCCACCACGGCAACGCGCTGCTGTCGAAATACCCGATCCGCGAATACCGCAACCTCGACGTGTCGATCACCGGGCCTGAACGGCGCGGGCTGTTGCACTGCATCCTTGATGTCCCCGGGCATGCCGAGGTGCATGCAATCTGTGTGCATTTGAGTCTGCTGGAAAGCCATCGACAATTGCAGTTGCAACTGCTCTGTCAGCTGCTTGAATCTCTACCCGACGATGCGCCAGTAATCATTGCCGGGGATTTCAATGACTGGCAGTTGCAAGGCAACGCCGCCCTCGCCCGTCGCGATTATCTGCACGAAGCCTTTGAGCGCCACCATGGGCGCCCGGCGAAAACCTATCCCGCGCGGTTTCCCTTGCTGAGGCTTGACCGGATCTACCTGCGCAATGCCAGTAGCCACGATCCAAGGATTCTTGGCAACAAGCCGTGGACGCATCTTTCGGATCACCTGCCGTTAGCAGTTGAAGTACACCTGTAGCTGCGTTTTTGACAGCAATTAAATGACAGGCCTTCCCGGCAACCAACGCTCGGAAGGACCTTTCGTCGGCGGCAAAAAACCGTCAGCCACCTGCTTCGCAGGCGTTTTTCCATGCAAACAAACACTTAGTTATGTTCAGAAAAACAAACGCTTGCAAAGGCTGATTTAAGCGCGCCATTCATCGTGCATTTTCTTGACGCGCAGGCGTCACTCTTCTTATCTCTACCTTACTACCCCCGGAATCACTACTGGGGCTGACCTTCCGGCACTCGCGAAATCGAGCAGCCGCGGTTCGCCCCGCTCTATTCGGTCGCCCCTCGTTCGGGGTAGGAGAGGCGCCAAACACGAGATGACGCATGCGCTTGCAAGGTAGACCTCCATGAAAACTTCACTGACCCCACACGAACTGAAAATCACTCTTTGCACAGTGTCAGGTTCACTGCTGCTGTGCTCGTCCATGGAGGCGCATGCGGGATCTGCGGCGGACGAACCCGCGTGGTATCACGCCGACGTACCGGTGCTGACCCTGCCAGCAACCGTGATAACACCCGGACCGCTGCCATTGAGTCAGCAGAGTTCGCGCCTGATCACTGAGGATCTTGCCCCATCTGCCTGGGACGAGCTGTACGGCAAAAGCGCTCGGCAAGCACAGACCGACGCACTTTCATCCGGTTATGCGATGGCCGCTGGTGAGTTCAAAGGTCCGGCCGTAGTCACGTTGAAAAGCGCTAACGGGACCACTCAGACCCTTGGTCTTATAGGTGGCGACAATCAGGTCCAGCTGAATGCCGATGGTGCGCTGACCCGACGTGCCCTCGCCGACCGCAACACTGACAGCCTCAACCTGCAAGGCCAGAGCCTCGGCGCCTATTACAGTCTGGTGGGTGCGCAAGGCTGGCACGTCGACCTGTCGGCCAGCGGCGGTCGGGTCAGCGGCTTCAGTCGCACTGCGCAAGGTAATCGGCAAGCCACCGAAGGCAATGCGATGACCTTTTCCGTCGAAGGCGGTTACCCGATCGGCTTGAGTGAAAACTGGGTGGTCGAGCCGCAGGCACAACTGATCAACCAGCGCATCAGTCTCGACGCTCCGTACGCCGGCTCGGGCAATGCCTCTTCCACCGACCTGACCGCGTGGAGTGGCCGCGTCGGTGCGCGGTTGAAAGGCAGTTATGACTTGAACGGGTTGCCTGTCGAACCCTACGTGCGCACCAACCTTTGGCACACCGTTTACACCGGCAGCACGGTGACGCTCGATCAGGTCGACAAGATCAGCAGCAGCCGCAAGTCTTCAACAGTGGAATTGGGTTTGGGACTGGTGGCGCGGGTCACACCGGCGGTAAGCCTGTACATGAGCGCCGATTACAGCAGCGATGTGGATGACAATGACCTGAACGGGATCATCGGCAGCCTTGGCGTGCGGATGCGCTGGTGATCTGCTGAACGCTGAAGAACCTTGTGGGAGCGAGCCTGCTCGCGAAAACGGTGCCACCCTCAACATCATTGTTGACTGACATGGCGCCTTCGCGAGCAGGCTCGCTCCCACAGCTGCTAGCCCTGCGGCTTGAGAATCAACACCGCCAACGGCGGAAGATTCAGTTCCAGCGACAACGATTGACCATGACTCGGTACTTCATCGGTCAATGCCCCGCCACCATTGCCATAGTTGGAGCCGGCGTAAATGTCGGCGTCACTGTTGAACAGCTCGGTCCAGCGCCCGGCAAACGGCACGCCGACCCGATACGCCTGGCGCGGTACCGGTGTGAAGTTGGCGACGACCAAAACCGGCGAGCCGTCCTTGCTCCAGCGTAGCCATGCGTAAACGCTGTTGATCGCATCATCGCCAATCAACCACTGGAAGCCTTGCGGCGCGTCGTCCTGATCGTGCAGCGCCGGCTCTTCGCGATACAGCCGGTTGAGATCGCCAACCAGTTTCTGCACGCCTTTGTGCTCGGAATACTGCAGCAGGTACCAGTCCAGCTGCTGATCGTGGTTCCACTCGCGCCACTGGCCAAACTCGCAGCCCATGAACAGCAATTTCTTGCCCGGGTGCGTCCACATGAAGCTCAGATAAGCGCGCAGGTTGGCGAACTTCTGCCAGCGGTCGCCGGGCATCTTGTCGATCAGCGAGTGCTTGCCGTGCACCACTTCGTCGTGGGAAATCGGCAGGATGAAGCGTTCCGACCAGGCATAGACCAGACCAAAGCTCAACTCGTTGTGGTGATGGGCGCGGTACACCGGGTCCTGCTGGATGTAGTGCAGCGAATCGTGCATCCAGCCCATGTTCCATTTGTAGGAAAAGCCCAGGCCGCCCTGCTGGGTGCTCTGGCTGACGCCCGGCCATGCGGTGGACTCTTCGGCGATCACCAGCGCACCCGGCGCTTCCAGTTCAACCACGTCGTTCAAATGACGCAGGAAGTCGATGGCCTCCAGATTCTCCCGACCACCGTGGCGGTTCGGCACCCATTCGCCAGCCTTGCGCGAATAATCGCGATACAGCATCGAGGCCACCGCATCGACACGCAGGCCGTCGATATGGAAGTGTTTCAGCCAGTGCAGCGCCGAGGCCAGCATGTAACCGTGCACTTCGGTGCGACCGAGGTTGTAGATCAGCGTGTCCCAATCCTGATGGAAGCCTTCCAGCGGATTGCCGTACTCGTACAGCGCGGTGCCGTCGAACTGCGCCAAGCCATGGGTATCGGTGGGGAAATGCGCCGGTACCCAGTCGAGAATCACCCCGATGTCGGCCTGGTGACAGGCGTTGACGAACGCGGCGAACTGATCCGGTGTGCCGTAACGTGCGCTCGGCGCGAACTGCGAAAGCAACTGGTAACCCCAGGAACCACCGAACGGGTGCTCCATGATCGGCATCAATTCGATGTGGGTGAATCCCAGCTCTTTCACATAAGGAATCAGCCGCTCGGCCAGTTCCGGCCAGGTGTACTGGCGCGCGACTTCGCCGAGATCATCCAGCTCGCACTGCCAGGAGCCGGCGTGCAACTCGTAGATCGACAAAGGTTTGGAGCGCTGCTGGCGATCCTGACGGGAATTCATCCACTCGTGATCCTGCCAGTCGATTTGCAACGGCGAGGCGACTTTCGAGGCGGTATCCGGTGGCAGGCTGGTGGCCAGCGCCATCGGGTCGGCCTTGAGCGGCAGAATGCCGTGAGCGCCGAGGATTTCGTATTTGTACAACTCCCCCGCTTGCAGGCGAGGGATGAACAACTCCCACACGCCCGAAGGATGGCGCAGGCGCATTGGGTGACGGCGACCGTCCCAGACGTTGAAATCGCCGACCACCGAGACACGGCGGGCATTCGGCGCCCACACGGCAAAGCGCACGCCGTCAACGCCATCAACGGTTTTCAGCTGTGCACCGAGGCAAGCGCTAAGGTCACGGTGATTGCCTTCGGCGAACAGATACAAATCCATTTCGCCCAGCAGCTGACCAAAGCTGTACGGATCTTCGGCGACCTGCTCGCCACCGGCCCAGCGCGTGCGCAACAGGTACGGTCGCGCCTGATCGAAATGGCCGACAAACAGCCCCGGCGTCTCGGTCATCTCCAGCGGGCCAAGCTCTTCGCCGCTGTCCTTGTCCAGCACCGCCACACTCAGCGCACCGGGCAGATAAGCGCGGATGAATTGCCCACCAGCGCCATCGCCGTGCGGACCGAGAATGGAAAACGGGTCCTGATGTTCGGCGCGTACCAAGGCATCAATGTCGCGTGCCGAGGGTAACAATGCTTCCTTTACCACACCCTGTTCCTTGTTCGAGAAACTCATGACTACTCTCCACCAAGATCGGAAAAGGGTTTAAGCCCTGTCAATAATCCATACAAGCCGTGCAATGGCACGGGCAGCCACGTTGGGCGGTTTTCCGCCTCGTAGGCCACTTCATAAGCGGCTTTTTCCAGGCCAAACAACGCCAGCGCGGCGTCGGCACCCTGAGGATCCTGCCAGGCATGCTCAAGACTAGCTGCTGCCTCGCGGTATGCCTGGACAAATGCCTCGCGTGCTTCGCGCAGATAACGCTCGGCGACCCGTTTACGCGCCGCTTCGGCTTCGGTGCTGTTATCAACGTTGTGTACGTTGATGGTCATCGCCGCTGCGTAATCGAACGAACGCAGTACGCCGCTGACATCCTTGTACGGGCTGTGCTTGCCGCGACGCTCACTCAACGGCCGCGCCGGTTCGCCCTCGAAGTCGATCAGGTAGGCATCGCCCTTGATCACCAGCACCTGACCCAAATGCAAGTCGCCATGCACCCGGATGCGCAAGCCGCCAGTGGCTTTCTTCGCCAGATCCTGCACATGGGCAAGAATGGTTTTTTTCTCGTCGAGCAGACGCTTGACCAGTTTCTGGTCCGCCGCGTTCAACTCGCCTTGATGCTGCTTGAGCAGTTTCAAGGCATGTTCGACCTGGGCGGTGACATCCCTGGCCGTCGCGGCCATGTCCTTGCTCGACGACACTTGCGGCGCAAAGTCCGCGTTGTCGGTTGGCGCAGCGAGCACCTGATGCATCTCGCCCAGACGTTGGCCGAGCATGCCGGCGAAGTCCTTCAGCTCGCCGAGGGCGTTGTAATGCTGCTCCTGCTCGGACATGGCGTCGGCCAGTTCATCACGCAGCGCCCGTTCAAGGTTGTTCTGCGTCCATTCCCACGCGTCGCCCTGATTGCTCAGATAGCCTTGGGCGATCATCAGCAGATTGTCTTCACCCAGAGCATCGCGGCGAATCACCGAACCCAGCAGTGGCGAGATATTGGCAAACCCGGCCTCGGTCAGGTAAGCGCTCATCTCCAGTTCCGGGTGTACGCCAGAAGCCACTTTGCGTATCAGCTTAAGCACCAGGCTGTTGCCAACAACCACGGAGCTGTTCGATTGCTCGGCCGACAGGTAGCGCACATCCGACTCGGCGCCGAGGCCGAGCTTTTCCAGATGATCTGTCTGTTCGAAGCGGATTTCGCCTTCGATCGACTCCAGTATGGTGTTGTTCTGCATGCCTTGCAGAACGGCGCGGACGAAGGTTTCCAGACTGAACGCATCGGTAATCAGGCCGACCTGACGCACACGGCGTACACGCGATAGCGCCAATTGCTGCGGCAACGGCGGGCCGACATGGTCTTCGGCAATGAAGCCGAACGGCAGTTGATAACGGTTGGTCTGGCCACCGCTGGTGACTTCGATTTCGCTGAGCAGCACTGGATGCTGGGCATCACCGAAACGCACGCCATAAGCCAGATTGACCTTCTCGATCGCCGCGTCCTTGCCGGCGAACCAGCGACGGTTCTGCAGCCAGCTCGGCAGAATGCTTTGCTCCAGCGTCGTACGCGACGGCGCTTCGAGCAATTCTTCCATGCGTTTTTTCAGCACCAGCGTGGTGAAGTCCGGCAGGCTCTGCGCCGGCTCGACGTGCCAGCTCGGCATCTGGTTCTCCGCTGCCAGCGCGAACCAATAGAAGCCGTACGGCGCCAGGGTCAGAAGGAAATTCAACTGACCGATCGGCGGGAACGCGTTACCGCCGAGCATTTCCACCGGCACCATGCCGACATACGCCGACAGATCCAGCTCCACTGCTTGCGCACTGCGCGAGACGTTGGCCACGCACAGGATGATTTCGTGCTTGCCGTCGGCATCGGTGTATTCGCGGGTATAAGCCAGCACGCGACGGTTGGCCGGCGAGAGCATTTTCAACGTACCACGGCCGAAGGCTTTCGATTGCTTGCGCACGGCCAGCAGGCGCCGCGTCCAGTTCAACAGCGAATGCGGATCGCCCGACTGGGTTTCGACGTTGACCGACTGATAGCCATACTGCGGATCCATGATCGGCGGCAGTACCAGACTGGCCGGATCGGCGCGGGAGAAACCGCCGTTGCGGTCGATCGACCACTGCATCGGCGTACGCACGCCGTCGCGGTCGCCGAGGTAGATGTTGTCGCCCATACCGATTTCGTCGCCGTAATACAGGGTCGGCGTGCCGGGCATCGACAGCAGCAGGCTGTTGAGCAGTTCGATGCGGCGACGGTCGCGTTCCATCAACGGTGCGAGACGACGGCGAATACCGAGGTTGATCCGCGCGCGACGGTCAGCCGCGTAATAATTCCACAGGTAATCGCGCTCACGGTCGGTGACCATTTCCAGGGTCAGCTCATCGTGGTTGCGCAGGAAAATCGCCCACTGGCAATTCGCCGGAATTTCCGGGGTCTGCCGGAGAATGTCGGTGATCGGGAAGCGATCTTCCTGCGCCAGCGCCATGTACATGCGCGGCATCAGCGGGAAGTGGAAGGCCATGTGGCATTCGTCGCCATTGACCCCAGCGGCATCGGTGTCACCGAAATACAGCTGAGTGTCTTCCGGCCACTGATTGGCCTCGGCCAGCAGCATCCGGTCGGGGTAGTTGGCGTCGATCTCGGCACGGATCTGCTTGAGGACGTCGTGGGTCTCGGGCAGGTTTTCGTTGTTGGTGCCGTCGCGCTCGATCAGGTACGGAATCGCGTCAAGGCGCAGGCCGTCGATGCCCATGTCCAGCCAGTAGCGCATCACCGACAACACGGCTTTCATCACTTGCGGGTTATCGAAGTTCAGATCCGGCTGGTGCGAATAGAAGCGGTGCCAGAAGTACTGACCGGCGACCGGGTCCCAAGTCCAGTTGGACTTTTCGGTGTCGAGGAAGATGATTCGCGTGCCGTCGTATTTCTGGTCGTCATCGGACCAGACGTAGAAATCCCGCGCCGCCGAACCCGGCTTGGCTTTACGCGCACGCTGGAACCACGGGTGCTGGTCGGAGGTGTGATTGATGACCAGCTCGGTGATTACCCGCAGACCGCGCTTGTGCGCTTCGGCAATGAAGCGCTTGGCGTCGGCCATGGTCCCGTAGTCGCTGTGCACGCCACGGTATTCGGCGATGTCGTAACCGTCGTCGCGACGTGGCGAGGGATAGAACGGCAGCAGCCAGATGGTATTGACGCCCAGGTCGGCAATGTAATCGAGTTTGGCGATAAGCCCGGGAAAGTCGCCGATCCCGTCATTGTTGGAGTCGAAAAACGATTTGACGTGAACCTGATAGATCACCGCGTCCTTGTACCAGAGCGGGTCTTTGATGAAGGCGGCTGCCTTGGGTTTCTTCGCCATGTGGAACTCCTGAAAAATTCTCTGATACACCGAGGGACTCGCAGTGGTGAGCCCCTGTGGCGAGGGGATTTATCCCCGTTCGGCTGCGCAGCAGTCGCAAATTGTTAACGCGGTGCAGCTTGAAAAAAGGGGCCGCTGCGCGCCCCAACGGGGATAAATCCCCTCGCCACGGAGGCGGTGCCAATGTTACGAAGCTGAAATCCGCCAAATCCCGAACGGCTGATACGCCGGGTCAATGCGCATGAACTGATATTTGCCGTGCCAGTCCCAGCGATGGCCGTTCATCAAATCTTCGCCATGGGTGGTGGCATCGTCCGGCAGGCCCATTTCCCACAGCGGCAGTTCGAAATTCGCTTCCTGCACGTTATGCGGATCGAGGCTGACCGCGACCAGAATGAAATTGCTGCCATCGGCGCTGCGCTTGCCGAAGTACAGAATGTTGTCGTTCCAGGCGTTGTAGATTTTCAGCCCCAGATGCGTGTGCAGCGCCGGGTTCTGCCGGCGGATGCGGTTGAGCTGAGCGATCTCCGCAATGATGTTGCCCGGCGCGGTGAAGTCGCGGACGCGGATCTCGTATTTCTCCGAATCCAGGTATTCCTCTTTGCCTGGCACCGGCGCCGATTCGCACAATTCGAAACCGGAATACATCCCCCACAGCCCCGAACCCATAGTCGCCAGCGCCGCGCGAATGAGGAAACCGGGACGCCCCGACTCATGCAAAAACGCCGGGTTGATGTCCGGGGTATTGACGAAGAAATTCGGCCGGTAGCATTCGCGCCACGGCGACTGGTTCAGCTCGGTGAAGTATTCCGCCAGCTCGGCCTTGGTATTGCGCCAGGTGAAATAGGTGTAGCTCTGCGAATACCCGACCTTGCCCAGACGCGCCATCATCGCCGGCGTGGTGAAGGCCTCGGCGAGGAAGATCACTTCCGGATACAGCGTGCGCACATCGGCGATCAGCCATTGCCAGAACGGCAGCGGTTTGGTGTGCGGGTTGTCGACGCGGAAGATCTTCACGCCTTCCTTGACCCAGCCGACGACGATGTCGCGCAACTCGACCCAGAGGCTCGGAATCGCGTCCGGCGCATAGAAATCGACGTTGACGATGTCCTGGTATTTCTTCGGCGGGTTTTCGGCGTATTTGATCGTGCCGTCCGGGCGCCAGTTGAACCAGCCCGGATGCTCCTTGAGCCATGGGTGATCCTGGGAACACTGGATAGCGAAGTCGAGCGCGATTTCCAGGCCATGGTCGGCGGCGGCAGCCACCAAACGGTGGAAATCTTCACGGGTGCCGAGTTGCGAGTGAATCGCTTCGTGGCCACCCTCCTCGCTGCCGATCGCATACGGACTGCCGGGATCGTCCGGGCCGGCGGTGAGGGAATTGTTGCGGCCCTTGCGGTGGGCGCGGCCGATCGGGTGAATCGGCGTGAAATACAGCACGTCGAAGCCCATGTCCTGAATCATCGGCAGACGCGAATGCACATCGTTGAAAGTGCCGTGACGCTGGGGATCGTCGGTGATCGAGCGCGGAAACAGCTCATACCAACTGGCGAACTCGGCCAGTTCGCGCTCGACGTCCATGGGGAATTCGGCGCTGACGCTGAGGTAGGCGCGGTGATCGGCCTGAGCCATCAGCTCTGCACTGCGCGAGTGCAGAAATAGTGCGACCTGCTCGGTTTCGAGCAGGCCCGACAATTCATGGTGCAGCGCCGCGAGCTGCTCGCTGAGCTGGCCTTCGCTGCGTTCGGCGGCCTGTTGCACCATCGTGCGGCCTTCCTGCAGCTCCAGAGAAACCGGCACCGCCGCGCTGTGCTTCTTTTCCAGTTCGTACTGGAAGCTGGCGAAATGGTCGATCCACGCTTCGATGCAATACAGGTAGCGGCCCTGCTCTTCGGGGCGGAACTGGCCTTGCCAGGTGTTGTTGCCCTGATCGGACATGACGTCGGTCTGCCAGGTTTCCTGGCCTTCCTCGCGCCAGCGGATGCGCACGGCGAGCTTGTCATGGCCGTCGGCAAAGACTTTGCTGGTCACCACCACTTCGCGCCCGGCAATCGATTTGGCGGCGAACTGGCCGCCGTCGAGAGTCGGCATGGTGTTTTCGATGACGATACGTGGCAGCAGCAACGCCTGCGACAGCGGCATGTGCGGGTTGTAACTCAGCTCTGAAGGTCTTTCAGCAGTCATTGAGCATCTCTCCTTAACGCCCCAAGGACGCTCTTGTGCCGGAACAGTATTCGCGACAAAGCGCCGGCCCTGTCATGAACTCACTTAGGTTCCGAGCAACCGGCGCGGGGAAAAGTTCAGATGAAATTAACAAGACAAATCTGCGGATCGAATTTGTCGTGGCCGGGTCAACTCACTTAAGCACGTCCCACGCCATGTGCCATACGGAGGTCACCTGATGAGCATCCCGATCCCGGCGGAAACGCCCGATCCGAACATCGACAAACCCACCCTGCCGGATACCGAACCGCCACCGGTGCCCGAGCAAGAGCCGCCAGGCACCACGCCACCACCGAAAGAAGAGCCACCGAGCACGATGCCGCCGGTGATCGTCTGACCCCTGCCCCCTTGATCGTTCCCACGCGCAGCAAAGGAATGCACCCCGGGACGCTCTGCGTCCCATCCAGAGCCGAACGCGGAGCGTCCGTTGAAGCATTCCCACGCGGAGCGTGGAAACGATCATCAGTTGGCGCTGAGTCAGAGGTGGTCATTCTTGTCGACATCCTTTTCGAACACTCTCACCACGTACGGCATCACGCTGAAGATCGCCAGTGCCAGAATGGTACTGAGCAATGCCGTCGCTTCCTTGCCCAGCCCCGCCGCCACGCCGATCGCCGCCGTCATCCATAAGCCCGCCGCCGTGGTCAGGCCTTTGACATGGGCCTCGTCGCCCTGTTGATTTTTCAGAATGGTGCCGGCGCCGAGAAAGCCGATGCCGGCAATCACGCCCTGCAATACGCGACTCATCGCATCGGATTCTGCGCCCGAGGTCTGCGGCACCAATACGAATAGCGCAGCACCCAATGCCACCAGCATGTGCGTGCGCACGCCCGCTGCCTTGCCTTTATGCTCGCGCTCGAAACCGAGTATCCCGCCGAGAACCGCCGCCATCACCAAGCGTACGGTGATTCGGGTCATTTGCGAGGCATCACCGATATCGGCAAACTCGGCTTGCATCGTGGCCCACACTTCATCCCACCAGTCTTCCATCGTGCCTCCCTTGTTATTGGCTTGATAAGCGATGGACAACAGCGACCATTAATCGGTTGCGCAGAACGATCGGCGCGCTGCGCTTCCTAATATGCAGACCTCCCTGGAACAAGGACTGCCGCCATGCCCGTTCGAATCGATGAATCCAACCCCGAGCAGAAAGTGTGTTTTTTTACCGTCGAGCATGGTGAGGAAATTCGCATCTGCGACACCCTCGAAGTCCTGACCGATAGCGACAAAGCCATGTCGTTCGTGGAAATCGAAGGCAAACGCACCTACATCACCGAAGCAGAAGCCGATGCCTTGACCGTCGCCGGGGCCAAGGACGGGCGCAAACATCTGAAGGCCGATGACAGTGATTCGGTGGTTTGATTGATCTCGATCAACACCCGTCGCAGACGCCTGCAATAGGCGTTTGCGCCTTGCCTGGCAGGTTGCTTCACGTTGTCGCAGGCATTGCGCCAAACCTCATCTGATCCGCTTTTTATTGCCAAACCTGAGTCTGTTCTGCAAACAGATCGGCGCTCATAGTGCATCGGCCTGATGGAGGCTGATGAGCGAACGAACATGAGCGAGCAAATCCCCGTCCGAACCGTAGAAGCATCGCCAACGATAAAAAGCGTACCCGTGCGCCCACTGAAGGCGACTGCCGGATCCACCGACAAGAAAATCCACACCCGCAGTTTCACCGGCCTGTTCCGCAACCTGCGTATGAGCGGCGCCGGCGCTCTGTTCGTGCTGTTTTTCGGCACCGTGTGGCTGAACTGGGGCGGTCGGCAGGCGGTGCTGTGGGATCTGGCGGAAAGCAAATTCCACATCTTCGGCGCGACGTTCTGGCCGCAGGATTTCATTCTGCTCTCGGCGCTGTTGATCATTGCCGCGTTCGGACTCTTCGCCATCACCGTGTTTGCCGGTCGCGTCTGGTGCGGTTACACCTGCCCGCAGAGTTCGTGGACGTGGATCTTCATGTGGTGCGAGAAGATCACCGAAGGCGAGCGCAACCAGCGGATCAAACTGCAAGCGGCGCCATGGAACCTGAACAAACTGGCGCGGCGTGCCGCCAAACACACATTGTGGCTGGCGATCAGCGTGATGACCGGCCTGACCTTCGTCGGCTACTTCACCCCGATCCGGCCGCTGGCCGAAGATCTGCTGACCCTGCAGATCGGTGGCGTCAGTCTGTTCTGGGTGCTGTTCTTCGCCGCCGCCACCTACATCAACGCCGGTTGGCTGCGTGAGGCGGTGTGCATGCACATGTGCCCGTATGCGCGGTTCCAGAGTGTGATGTTCGACAAGGACACGCTGACCATTGCCTACGACGCCGCACGCGGCGAAAACCGCGGCCCGCGCAGGCGTGACGTGCGCCCGGTCGAAGCCGGCCTGGGTGATTGCATCGACTGCCAGTTGTGCGTGCAGGTTTGCCCGACAGGCATCGACATCCGCGATGGCTTGCAAATGGAATGCATCGGCTGCGCAGCATGCATCGACGCCTGCGATTCGATCATGGACAAAATGCATTACCCGCGCGGCCTGATCCGCTACAGTTCCGAGCGCGAATTGCAGGGCGGCAAGACCAACCTGCTGCGTCCGCGTTTGATTGGCTACACGGCGGTGTTGTTGTTGATGATCGGCGCGTTGGCGCTGGCATTGATCGAGCGACCGATGGTGTCGCTGGACGTAACCAAGGATCGCGGGCTGTTTCGTGAGAACGCCCAGGGGCAGATCGAGAACATTTATTCGCTGAAAGTGATCAACAAGACTCAGCAACGGCAGGATTACCGGTTGAGTCTGGTTGATGGCGACGGGTTTGGGTTGCAGGGCAAAACGGCATTGAGCCTGGCGCCCGGGGAGATTGTCGATGTGCCGGTGTCGGTGGCGATGACCACCGAGCGCCCGGCGAGCAGTTCGCAGACGCTGAGTTTCAGGATTGAAGACAGTGACGAGCCGCAGGTATACAGCGTGGCGAAGAGCCGGTTTGTGGCGCCGATGAATCGTTGAGGAACTGGCACTGCTGCCCTCACCCCAGCCCTCTCCCGGAGGGAGAGGGAGCCGACCGAGGTGTCTGTCGCTATGCATCGACCTGAAAGACCGAGTCGATTATGGATTCGGCAAATCACTGTCAGGTCGGCGTATTTCATCAGCATCCCCCAATCAGTCCCCTCTCCCTCTGGGAGAGGGCTAGGGTGAGGGCTCCTTCCCTGACACCCCACAAAATCACGTCCACCAAGGCCCACCGATGAAACGCTACGAAAAATTCGCCGACGACATCGCTGAACTGATCCGCTCCGGCGTCCTCGGCCCCGGCCAGCGGGTGCCGTCGGTGCGCTACGCCAGCCAGACCTACGGCGTCAGCCCGTCCACGGTGTTCCAGGCCTATTACCTGCTCGAACGCCGCGGCCTGATCCGCGCCCGGCCGCGCTCCGGTTACTTCGTCAACGCCCATACACCGAGCACATTTTCCGAGCCGGTGATCAGCAGTCAGGTCAACGAATCCACCGAGGTCGACGTCAGCGAACTGGTGTTCTCGGTACTCGATTCGATCAAAGACCCCAACACCGTACCGTTCGGTTCGGCCTTCCCCAGCCCGACGCTGTTCCCGCTGCAACGCCTGTCGCGCTCCCTGGCCAGCGCCGCGCGGGAGATGGACCCGCGCATGGTCGTCACCGATATGTCGCCGGGCAACCCGCAACTGCGCCGGCAGATTGCCCTGCGCTACATGGTCGGCGGGCTGATGTTGCCGATGGAAGAATTGCTCATCACCAACGGCGCTCTCGAAGCGCTGAACCTGTGCCTGCAAGCAGTGACCGAGCCCGGCGATCTGGTGGCCATCGAGGCCCCGGCGTTTTATGCGTGCCTGCAAGTGCTGGAGCGCCTGAAGCTCAAAGCCGTGGAAATCCCCGTGCACCCGCGTGACGGCATCGACCTCGGCGTGCTCGCGCAAACTCTGGAACGCCATCCGATCAAGGCCTGCTGGTGCATGACCAGTTTCCAGAACCCGATGGGCGCGACCGTGCCCGAGGCGAAGAAACAGGAACTGGTCGAACTGCTGCGTCAGCATCAGGTGCCGCTGATCGAGGACGACGTCTACGCCGAGCTTTATTACGGGCAACAGGCGCCAAAACCGGCCAAGGCTTTTGATACCGAAGGATTGGTCATGCATTGCGGCTCGTTCGCCAAAAGTCTCGCCCCCGGCTACCGCATCGGCTGGGTGGCGGCCGGGCGTTTCGCGCAGAAGATCGAGCGACTGAAGCTGATGACCTCGCTGTGCGCTTCGATGCCGGCGCAAGCGGCGATTGCCGATTATCTGCAACACGGCGGCTACGATCGGCATCTGCGCAAACTGCGTTATGCCCTGGAAGAACAGCAGAGCGCGATGCTCGCGGCAATTGCTAGGTATTTTCCGGCGCAGACCCGGGTCAGCCAGCCGGCGGGCGGCTACTTTCTGTGGCTGGAATTGCCGGAGCAGATGGATTCGCTGAAGCTGTTCCAGATGGCCCTGGCACAAGGCATCAGCATCGCGCCGGGGCCGATTTTCTCACCGACCCAGCGCTTCAGGAATTGCATTCGCTTGAATTACGGCAGCCCGTGGACCGAAGAATCGGAAAAGGCCATGGAGACTTTGGGGCGGATTGTGCGGTCGTTCTGAGGGATAGATGTTGTCGGAACTGGCCCCTTCGCGAGCAGGCTCGCTCCCACAGTTGATTTGTGAATACAGAACCAATGTGGGAGCGAGCCTGCTCGCGAAGAGGCCGGCGTTAACACCGTAAATCCACCGGCTTAACGCCCACCCCCCAAATCAACAAACGTCCCGGTCGCATAAGAAGCCTTGTCCGACAGCAACCAGACAATCGCCTCCGCCACTTCATCCGGCCGCCCGCCCCGGGCCATGGGAATCGCCGATTCGAGCTTGCTGACCCGATCCGGGTCGCCGCTCAGGGCATGGAAGTCGGTGTAGATGTAGCCCGGACGCACGGCATTGACGCGAATGCCCTCACCTGCGACTTCTTTCGACAGACCGATGGTGAACGTGTCGAGCGCACCCTTGGATGCGGCGTAATCAACGTACTCGTTCGGCGAACCGAGGCGTGCCGCGACCGAGGAGACGTTGACGATGCTGCCGCCCTGCCCGCCGTGTTTGGGCGACATGCGCAGGATCGCGTGCTTGGCGCAGAGGATCGGCGCCAGCACGTTGGTTTTCATGATTTTGAGGATGCGGAATTCGGACATTTCATCGACCCGCGACTTCTGCCCGACGGTGCCCGCGTTGTTGACCAGCGCGGTAACCCGGCCCAGTTCGGCGTCGACGCGCTGAAACATCGCGATCACTTCGTCTTCGATGCTGACATCGGCGCGGACCGCGATGGCCTGGGCGCCCAAGGCGCGAACCTGCTCTAGTACGTTGTGTGCGGCCTGTTCATCCGACTGATAGTTGATGCAGATCCGGTAGCCCTGTTCGGCTGCCAGCAATGCCGTAGCCGCGCCGATTCCGCGCCCGCCACCGGTGATGACAATGACTTTATCCATGCTGGCCTTCCCCCACGTGCACACGTAACAGTCGGGGGAAGAATAACTGCGATTGGCGGGTTTTGCATGTGGCGCCTATTCGCGCGCCTTCGCGAGCAAGCTCGCTCCCACAAGGGAATGCGATCACCTGTGGGAGCGAGCCTGCTCGCGAAGAACGATGACTCGGTATGTCAGACCACCGCCAGCCGTTGCCCACGCACGATGTCCTGCATGAAGCGCTCCGCCGGCATCGGGTGGCCAAGCAGATAGCCCTGCAGCGAATCACAGCCCAGTTTGGTCAGGAAATCCTGTTGCGCGCCGGTCTCGACACCCTCGGCGACAATCCGCAAGTCCAAGGCCTGCCCCAGCGCAACAATCGCCGAGACGATCGCCGCATCATCGCTGTCATGTTCCAGATCACGGACGAAACCGCGGTCGATCTTCAGCTCATTGGCCGGCAGGCGCTTGAGGTACATCAGGCTGGAATAACCGGTGCCGAAGTCGTCGATCGACAGGTCGACGCCCATGTCCGACAGCTCTTGCAGCACGGTCATGCTCGCGTCAGCGTCGCTCATCGCTGTGGTTTCAGTGATTTCCAGGGTCAGGCTGTTGGCCGGCAAGTGGTGGGTCGCCAGCGCCTTGGCCACGCTTTGCACCAGCCCGGCATGACAAAACTGCAAGGCAGAGAGGTTTACGGCAATGCGCCAGTCGGTGTAACCGAGCACGTACCATTCGCGCATCTGCCGGCAGGCTTCGTTGAGCACCCATTCGCCCATCGGAATGATCAGCCCGGTTTTTTCCGCCAGATCGATGAACTTGTCCGGCATCAGCATGCCGTGCAGCGGATGCTTCCAACGCAGCAGTGCTTCGGCACCGACCGGACGGCCATTGGCGGCGTCGAATTTGGGCTGGTAATGCAGGCAGAACTGGTTGTGCTCGATGGCCGCGCGCAGGTCCTGCAACAGTTGCAGTTGTTTGCGCGCGTTGGTGTTCATCGACGCATCGAAGAAGCTGTAGCCGTTCTTGCCGCCGCCCTTGGCGTGGTACATCGCGGCGTCGGCGTTCATCAGCAGTTCCTGGGCGTTGGCGCCGTTGCCCGGATACAGGGCAATACCGACACTGGCGGAAATGTGCAGATCATGCTCGGCGACGCGGAACGTGCGACCGATCAGGCCGACCTGACGCGCGGCCAGGCTCAAGGCGTCATTGGGCTCGCTCAAACGCACCAGCAGCACGAATTCATCGCCACCGATCCGCGCCAGGGTGTCCTGGCTGCGCAAATCCTCACGCAGACGCGCGCCGACTTCGCGCAGCAATTGGTCGCCCATGTGATGGCCGAATGCGTCGTTGACCGGTTTGAAGCCGTCGAGGTCGATGAACATCAAGGCGAAGCAGCCGCCCTGCTCTTCAACTTTTCTGATTGCCTGATTGATGCGGTCGTCGAGCAACATGCGATTGGGCAGGCTGGTCAGCGGATCGTGCAAGGCCAATTGGGTGAGTTCGCGATTGGCCACCGTCAGCGAGTGCGCTAGATCAGCCGTGCGCGCTTCGAGGCGGGCGTCGAGGATCGAGGTCAACAGGGCAATCGACAGCACCGCCAGCGTGGTGACCACGACCAGACTGTCGAGGCCGTTGCCCTTCAAGCCATTGAGCGTCGCGCCGCAGAAACTGCCATCAGGAAACTGCGCCGCCGCCATGCCGGTGTAATGCATGCCAACAATCGCCACACCCATGATCACCGCCGCACCGGCACGAATCAGCCGCACATAGGGCGAATGCTGGCGCAGGCGAAAGGCAATCCACAACGCCGCTGCCGAGGCGCCGACGGCAATCAGCAGGGAGGCACTGAACAGCGTCGGGTCGTAATCGATGCCCGGGGTCATGCGCAGCGCGGCCATGCCGGTGTAGTGCATGGCGCTGATGCCCGCCCCCATGATCAGCGCACCGAAGGCCAGTTGCGCCAGTGGCAGTTTCGGTTGGCTGACCAGCCACAACGCAAAACCGCAGGACAGCACCGCGATCAGCAGCGACAGCGCAGTCAGGGTGAAGTCATAGCCCAGGTCGATCGGCAATTTGAAGGCGAGCATGCCGATGAAATGCATCGACCAGACGCCAACGCCCATCGCCAACGCCCCGCCCGCCGTCCAGAAATGCACGGCCCGGCCTTTCGCCGTGGCGATGCGCCCAGTGAGATCGAGCGCCGTGTAGGAAGCCAGAATGGCCACGCACAACGAGATGAAAACCAAAGTGAAGGAATAGCTGCCGATGAGCATGGACGTTCTCGTGACAAGCCGAAACCGTACTGCTTCCATTCTCGGTCGGGCAAATGCGGCGATTGTACTGATTGCGCGGAAGAACGCACTGACAAAGTAACCAAAATGCCATCAAGCCGATGAAACGCTTGTTCGATCGTCCTACAAGGCTCTGCGGTGGGCTTTAAGCACAACTTGTGAAAGCTATCTCACGCCGGCCACAAATCCCTGTGGGAGCGAGCCTGCTCGGGAAGGCGTCGGCACAGCCACCATCGTAGTTGCCTGACCCACCGCTTTCGCGAGCAAGCTCGCTCCCACAATTTTTCAGCGTCCAGCCACCCCTCACCATTCGAACGCGAATCCCTGTGGGAGCGAGCTTGCTCGCGAAGGCGTCGGCACAGCCACCATCGTAGTTGCCTGACCCACCGCTTTCGCGAGCAAGCTCGCTCCCACA
>NZ_RCOC01000044.1:78366-113196 GCF_004307515.1 Pseudomonas sp. Sample_14
AGCCACCATCGTAGTTGCCTGACCCACCGCTTTCGCGAGCAAGCTCGCTCCCACAGGTTCAGCGGTTGTCGCTGACGTCCAGTTGGCCGTCCCAGCCGCCGCCCAGTGCGGCGATCAGTTGCACGCTGGCGATCAGTCGGTTCTGCAGAATATTCAGCACACTGCGTTCGTTGCTCAGCGCCGTGGCCTGCACAACGACTACGTCGATATAAGCAATCAGGCCCGCCTTGTACTGGTTTTCCGTCAGGCGCAGGGAATCGCGGGCAGCATCCAGCGCTTCCTGGCGCACTGCTGCTTCGTCTTCATACACCTTGAGCTGGACCAGGTAGTTTTCCACTTCGCGGAAACCGTCGAGAACGGTCTGGCGGTAGCGGGCGACGGTTTCGTCATAGGCCGCCTCGCTGCGGTCGACCTCGGCCGAACGAATGCCACCGTCGAACAGCGGCAAGGAAAGCTGCGGGCCGACCGACCAGAAACGGTTCGGCAGGCTGATCAGGTTTTTCGAGGTACTGCTGCTGTAGCCGCCGCTCAGGCTCAGGGTCAGGTCCGGGTAATACGCGGCTTTCGCCACGCCGATGTTGGCATTGGCGGCAATCACCGAGCGTTCGGCCGAAGCGATGTCAGGACGGCGTTCCAGCAGTTGTGAAGGCAAGCTCAGCGGTACCTGCGGCAGATTCGGGATGCTCTGGCTTTCGGCAATGCTGAAGTTGGCCGGTGCTTCGCCGGTAAGTACGGCAATAGCGTTTTCAAACTGTGCGCGCTGCCAGATCAGATCGACCAGATCGGCCTGGGTACTTTTCAACTGGGTTTGCGCCTGCGCCACCGCATCGCGCCCGGAAACCCCGGCGCGGTACTGGTTCTGGGTCATTTTCAGCGAGCGTTCATAAGCGGCAACGGTGGCCTCGAGCAAACGCTTCTGCTGATCGATGACGCGCAGTTGCAGGTAGTTCTGCACCAGTTCCGATTGCTGACTCAGACGCATCGCTGCCAGATCGGCAAAGCTCGCCTGGGCGTTGGCCTCGTCGGCCTCCAGGCCACGGCGCAGCTTGCCCCAGACGTCGGCTTCCCAACTGACGCCCAACTGCGCGTTATAAGTGTCGCGGATGCCGCTTGAGGAACTGCTCAGGCTCGAACTGCTGCTACCGGTGCCCTGACTCGAGCGGGTCTTGCCCAGACTCAGGTCGACGCTGGGGTAAAACGCCCCGCGTGCACTGCGCACCAAAGCCTGCGCCTGACGAAACTGCGCTTCGGACTGGGCAACGGTCTGGTTGGAGCTGTTGAGTTTTTCGATCAAGGCGTTGAGCTGTTGGTCGCCGTACAACTCCCACCAGGCGCCACGGGCCAGCGAGTCGCTGGGATTGGCCTGACGCCAGCCTTCGGCTTCCTTGAACTGAGCGATTTCGGCGGTTTGCGGGCGCTGGTAGTCCGGGCCGACTGCGCAAGCGCTGAGCAGCGCCACGCACAGTGACAGGCTCAACAGGCGCGAGCCGCGAACGGTGGCCAATTGGAGAAGCGAACGGTCAGTCATAGCGGAGTTTCCAGAGCGGCATCAGTGCGCACGCCACGCCATTTGTTGAAGCGATGGCGCAGCTTGTCGAGATAAAGGTAAACCACCGGGGTGGTGTAAAGGGTCAGGACCTGGCTGAACACCAGGCCGCCAATGATGGTCAGGCCCAGCGGCTGGCGCATTTCCGCACCCTCGGCACGGCCGAGCAGCAAGGGCAAGGCGCCGAGGATCGCGGCCAGCGTGGTCATCAGGATCGGCCGCAAGCGTTGCAGGCAGGCGCTGCGGATCGACTCCAGCGGCGACAGGCCCTGATGACGCTCCAATTGCAGCGCCAGATCGATCATCAGAATGGCGTTCTTTTTCACCACGCCGATCAGCAGGAATATCCCCAGCAGGGAAATCAGGCTGAACTCGCCCCCCAATGCATAGATCGACAGCAACGCGCCAACCCCGGCCGAGGGCAACGTCGAAAGAATGGTCAGCGGATGGATGTAGCTTTCATACAGCACACCGAGCACCAGATACACGGCCAGCAACGCACCGAGGATCATGAACGGCTGGCTCTTCTGCGTGGCCGCGAAGGCGTCAGCGGTGCCGGCCATTTTCGCAATTACATCCTCCGGCAGGCCGACCTTGGCGATCGCCCGTTCAATGGCGGCACTGCCCTGCTCTACGGTCACGCCTTCGGCCATGTCAAAGGAAATGCTTTCGGACGCGAACTGGCCTTCATGACTGACCCGGTCGTTTTCCAGGCTGTTTTCGTAATGGGCGAACGTCGACAGCGGCACCCGCGCACCGTCAGCGGTAATCACCTCGACCTGCTTGAGTGTCACCGGATCCTGGGCATATTTCGGATTGACCTCCATCACCACCTGATACTGGTTGAGGCTGTCGTAGATCGTCGAAATCTGCCGCTGGCTGTAGGCGTTATTGAGCACGGCGGTGACCATGTTCATGTCGACACCCAGGCGTTTGGCCTGATCCCGGTCGACAATCAGCGTCACCTGTTGCGCCCCGGCACCTTCGCGGGCATCGATGGCGGTCAGCTCGGGCAAGGCACGCAACGCGGTGACCACTTTCGGGAACCATTTGCGCAGCTCGGCGAGGTCGCCGCTTTGCAGAATGTAGGTGTATTGCGAACTGGTCTGCTCGCGGCCGCCACCAAACTGCAGATCCTGGTCGGCCATCAGCATCAACTGCGCCCCTGGCACCTTGGGCATTTCCTTGCGCAGGCGTTCTATGACCTTCTGCGCTGAAAGCTGGCGCTCCTTGATCGGCTTCAGGCGCACGATCATGAAGGCGTTGTTGGTGCCGTTGTTGCCGCCGATGAACCCGGCCACGCTTTCCACCGCTTCATCCTTGAGTACGGCGCGGCGGAAGGTTTCCATTTTCGGCTGCATGACGTTGAACGACAGACCGTCGTCGCCACGCACGAAACCGATCAACTGGCCGGTGTCCTGTTGCGGCAGGAAGGTTTTCGGCACCACCACATAAAGCGCAATGTTGACGCCAACGGTGAGCAGCAGACTGAACAAGGTCAGACGCCGATGACGCAATACCCAGTCGAGGCTGGTGGCGTATTTGCCAACCATCCAGTCGTTGGTCTTGTGGCTCCAGCGTTGCAAGCGGTTTTCCTGGCCCGGGGTGTGCGGCTTGAGCCAGCGCGCGCAGAGCATCGGTGTCAGCGTCAGGGAAACCACCAGCGACACCACGATTGCCGCCGCCAGGGTGATGGAAAATTCGCGAAACAGGCTCTCGACCAGCCCGCCCATGAACAGGATCGACAGGAACACCGCCACCAGCGAGACGTTCATCGACAGCAGGGTAAAGCCGACTTCCTTGGCCCCGAGGTACGCCGCCTGCATCGGTTTGACGCCTTCGTCGATGTGCCGGGAAATGTTTTCCAGCACCACGATGGCGTCGTCCACCACCAGACCGGTGGCGAGAATCAGCGCCATCAGCGACAGGTTGTTCAGCGAGAACCCGTACAGGTACATCACCGCAAAGGTACCGACCAGCGACACCGGCACCGCCAGGGTCGGGATCAGCGAGGCGCGGAAGTTACCCAGAAACAGGTACACAACCAGCACCACCAGGGCGACGGCGATCAGCAAGGTCATCTCGGCTTCATGCAGCGTGGCCTTGATCACTGGCGAGCGATCCATGGCCAGATTGAGTTTGACGCTGGCCGGCAGCACCGCTTGCAGCGCGGGCAACTGCGCCTTGATCTCGTTGACCGTCTCGATGATGTTAGCGCCGGCCTGACGGTTGATCACCAGCAATACCGCCGCGTCGTCGTTGAAGAAACCGCTGTTGTAACGGTCTTCGACGCCATCGCTGACTTTCGCCACATCCTTGAGACGCAATGCGGCGCCGTCGGCGTAGTGAATGATCAGCGACTCGTAATCCTTGGCTTTCTCCAACTGGTCGTTGGCCTGGATCTGCCACAGGCGCTCGCCGTCCTCGACCGAGCCCTTGGGCCGCCGTACGTTAGCGTCGGCGATGGTCTTGCGCACATCGTCGAGGGCCACGCCGTACTGGTTCAGCGCCTGCGGTTCGAGCTCGATGCGCACCGCCGGCAGCGAACTGCCACCGATCTGCACTTCACCAACGCCCTGCACTTGCGACAGGCTTTGCGAGAGGATGGTCGAGGCCAGGTCGTAGAGCTGGCCTTTTTCCAGCACATCCGAAGTCAGCGACAGCACCATGATCGGCGCCTGCGACGGGTTGACCTTTTTATAGGTCGGCATGCTGCGCATCCCGCTCGGCAGCAGATTGCGCGAAGCATTGATCGCCGCCTGCACCTCCCGCGCCGCGCCGTTGATGTCGCGGTCGAGGTCAAATTGCAGAATCACCCGCGTCGAACCCTGACTGGAACGGCTGCTCATGGTATTCACGCCGGCAATTGCACCGAACGACCGCTCCAGCGGCGTCGCCACCGTCGAAGCCATCACCTCGGGACTGGCGCCCGGCAGACTGGCCTGAACCACGATCACCGGGAAGTCCATCTGCGGCAGCGGCGATACCGGCAACAGACCGAAGCTGACCCCGCCGAGCAACATGATTGCCAGGGAGAGCAGCATGGTTGCTACGGGGCGTTTGATGAAGGGACCTGAAAGATTCATGCGCTCCAGCCCCTACCGCCGAACCCTGTGGGAGCGAGCTTGCTCGCGAATGCGGTATTACATTCAACATTGAAAGTGACTGACCCACCGCTTTCGCGAGCAAGCTCGCTCCCACAAGGGATATGTGCTGATTGAGGGGTCATACCGCGACCTCGTCACCTTCGGCTTTGGCTTTGCCAAAGCGCCTTCCGAGGCGGTCGAAGTACAGGTAAATCACCGGCGTGGTGAACAGCGTCAACACCTGGCTCACCAGCAAACCGCCGACCATCACCAGACCCAACGGCTGACGCAGTTCCGCGCCAGACCCCGTGGCCAGCATCAGCGGCACCGCGCCGAACAACGCGGCCAGTGTGGTCATCAGAATCGGCCGAAAACGCAGCAGCGCCGCTTGATAGATCGCCTCTGCCGGGGCCATGCCCTGGGTGCGTTCGGCGTCGAGGGCGAAGTCGATCATCATGATCGCGTTCTTCTTGACGATACCGATCAGCAGGATGATGCCGATGATCGCGATCATGCCCAAATCGTTGCCACTGAGCAGCAATGCCAGCAAGGCGCCGACCGCTGCCGACGGCAAGGTCGAAAGAATGGTGATCGGGTGGATGTAGCTCTCGTAGAGCACGCCCAGCACGATGTACATGGTCACCACCGCCGCCAGAATCAGCAGCAAGGTACTCGACAGCGAAGCCTGAAACGCCTGCGCCGCGCCTTGGAACTGAGTCTGCACGCCGACCGGCATGCCGATGTCCTGCTGCACTTGCTCGATGATGTCCACGGCATGCCCCAACGCCACGCCCGGCGCGAGGTTGAACGACATCATCACCGCTGGAAACTGGCCGATATGGGTGATCGCCAATTGCGCCTGACGTTCTTCGACATGCGCCAGACTCGACAGACGCACCTGCGCGCCGTCGGTGGTCTTGACGTGAATCTGATCCAGCGCCTGCGGGCCGATCTTTTCCCCGGCCTGGGCTTGCAGCACCACGCGGTACTGGCTGGCCTGGGTGTAAATGGTCGAAATCTGCCGCTGGCCGAACGCGTCGTAAAGCGCATCGGTGATATTCGCCACCGACACGCCAAGGCGCGATGCGGCGTCGCGGTCGATCACCAGATAGACCTGCAAGCCTTTGTCTTGCAAATCACTGGCCACGTCGGTCAACTCCGGACGCTGCGCCAGGGCTTCGACCAGACGTCCGCTCCACTGGCTGAGCAATTCGGAGTCCGGCGAAGACATGCTGAACTGATACTGGGTGCGGCTGACCCGATCCTCGATGGTCAGGTCCTGCACCGGCTGCATGAACAGCCGAATGCCGACCAGTTTGTCCAGTTGCGGTTGCAGGCGGGAAATCACTTCGCTGGCGGTCAGATCGCGCTCGCCGTGGGGCTTGAGGTTGATCAGCAAGCGGCCGCTGTTGAGCGTGGCGTTGTCGCCGTCGACGCCAATGTAGGACGACAGGCTCTGCACCGCCGGATCTTCGAGAATGATCTTCGCCAGTTGCTGCTGCCGATCTCCCATCGCCGCGAAGGAGATCGACTGCGGCGCTTCGGAAATTCCCTGAATCACCCCGGTGTCCTGCACCGGAAAGAAACCCTTCGGCACGATCACGTACAGGAACACGGTCAACGCCAGTGTGCCGATGGCGACCAGCAAGGTCAGCGGCTGATGCTTGAGCACCCAGCGCAGCATCCGCCCGTATTCCTTGATCATCCAGTCGATGAACGCACCGCTGGCGCGATAGAAACGGCCTTGCTCGTGTTCCTGCGGTTCACGCTTGAGCAGGCGCGCGCACATCATCGGCGTCAGGGTCAGCGACACCACCAGGGAAATCAGGATTGCCACCGCCAGGGTAATGGCGAATTCCCGGAACAGGCGCCCCACCACGTCGGCCATGAACAGCAGCGGAATCAGGACGGCGATCAGCGACAGGGTCAGGGAAATCAGGGTGAAGCCGATCTGTTTCGCGCCCTTGAGCGCGGCCTGCATCGGGCTGTCACCCTCTTCGATGAAGCGCGAAATGTTCTCGAGCATGACGATGGCATCGTCGACCACGAAGCCGGTGGCAATGGTCAGCGCCATCAACGTCAGGTTGTTCACCGAGAAACCGGCGAGGTACATCACGCCAAAGGTGCCGATCAGCGACAGCGGCACGGCAACCGAGGGAATGATCGTCGCACTGGCGCGGCGCAGAAACAGGAACGTGACCATGACCACCAGCGCGATAGCGATCAGCAGTTCGTGTTGCACGTCGGTGACCGAGGCACGGATGGTCTGGGTGCGGTCTGTCAGCACCGTGACGTCGAGGCCGGCCGGCAGGTTGTCGGTGATGCTTGGCAGCAAGGCCTTGATGCGATCGACCACTTCGATGACGTTGGCGCCCGGCTGACGCTGGATGTTCAGCAGCACCGCCTGATTCTGGTTGGCCCACGCGGCCAGACGCTCGTTCTCGGCGCCATCGACGATTTCCGCGACGTCCTTGAGCCGCAACGGTGCGCCGTTCTTGTAGGTCAGGATGAGGTTGGCGTAGTCCTCGGGCGAGGTCAGTTGGTCGTTGGCATCGAGCATCGACACCCGGGTCGGGCCATCGAAGTTGCCTTTCGGCTGGTTGACGTTGGAGGCGCCGATCAGCGTGCGCACGTCCGACAGGTTGAGGCTGTTGGCCGCGAGCGCTTCGGGGTTGACCTTGATTCGTACCGCCTGACGCTGGCCACCAGCGATGCTGACCATGCCGACGCCGCTGATCTGGGCGATCTTCTGCGCCATGCGCGTATCGACCAAGTCATTGAGCTTGGGCAGCAGCATGGTTTTCGAAGTGATGGCCAGGGTCAGCACCGGGGTGTCCGCCGGGTTGACCTTGTTGTACACCGGCGGCGCCGGCAGGTCGGTCGGCAGCAGGTTGGTCGCGGCATTGATCGCGGCCTGCACCTGCTGCTCGGCGACGTCCATGTTGATGTCGAGGCTGAAACGCAGGGTCAGCACCGAAGCGCCGCCGGAGCTGGTCGAAGCCATTTGCGTCAGGCCCGGCATCTGCCCGAACTGGCGTTCAAGCGGCGCGGTGACGGCGCTGGTCATTACGTCCGGACTGGCGCCGGGGTACAAGGTCATGACGCGGATGGTCGGGTAATCGACCTGCGGCAAGGCCGAAACCGGCAGCAGGCGATAAGCGATCAGGCCGGCCAGGACAATGGCCAGCATGCTCAGGGTGGTGGCTACCGGACGGAGGATGAACAGCCGCGAAATGTTCATGCGCCCTTCTTGGCCTTATCGGCTGTGGTCGCATCGGGATTGGCGGCGGATTTACCTTGCAGGTGCTCGGTCGGCGATGTCGGCACTTCGCTGCTGTCATTGACCACTTCGACTTCGCTGCCCTCCTTCAGGCGATCGGTGCCTTCAAGCACAACGCGATCGCCAGCGGCGAGGCCTTCGGTGACCACGGTGTTGTCACCGTCGCTGGCACCGATTTTCAGTTGACGAATGGTGACTTTCTTGTCGCCGTCCAGCGCATAGACGAACGTGCCGTTGGTACCGAACTGGATCGCTGCCGACGGCGCCAGCACTACACCTTTGAGCGTGTCGGCCAGCAGGTGGACGTTGACGAACTGGTTGGGGAACAGCGACTGGTCACGGTTATCGTAACGGGCCTTGAATTTCAGGGTGCCGGTGGCCACGTCGATCTGGTTGTCGAGGCTTTGCAGCACGCCAGTGGCTTGGAGCTTGGTGTCGCCGCGATCCCACGCTTCGGCAGGCAACTTAGCGCCGCTGCGGTAACGGGCCAGCACTGTGTCGAGGCTGTTTTCCGGCAAGGTGAAGGCCACACTGATCGGTTGCGTCTGGGTGATCACCGCGAGGAACGTGGTGTCGTTGGCGGCGACGAGGTTGCCGACGTCGACCTGACGCAGACCGACGCGGCCGGCAATCGGCGCGCGGATCTTGGTGAATTCGAGATTGAGCTTGGCATCGTTGACCGCGGCCTGATTGGTCTTGACCGTGCCCAGATACTGGCCGACCAGCGCTTCGGCGGTGTCGAGGGTCTGTTTGGCGATGCTGTCTTCTTTATACAGCCCACGATAACGCTCGACGTCGACCTGGGCGTTTTTCAGTTGCGCCTGATTCTGCAGCAACGTGCCTTCGGCCTGGAGCAGAGCATTCTGGTAAGGACGCGGATCGATCTCGGCCAGCAGGTCGCCCGCCTTGACCATCTGCCCTTCTTCGAAATGAATCTTCACCAGTTCACCGCCCACCCGACTGCGGACGTTGATGGTATTGAGCGCAGTCACCGTGCCCAGCGCCTTGTAATACAGCGGGAAGTCGCCTTTCACCGCCGGCGCCACGCGCACCGGAATCGGCCCGGTACCGCCGCCGAAGCCCGGCCGCATCATCCCCGAACGCCCGGTATGCCCGGCGGCCGCTTTGTCGCCGCCCGCCTTGTCAGCAGACCCGGTGGGCCAGAATTTCCAGCACAGGACAGCGATGACCAACAGGACCAGCAGGCTGATCAGCCAGCGACGGGATTTGCGGGGGGACGATTGCATGGAGTTATTGACCATTGGGCGCGTGGGCTTCTATTACGGGAGGCTGAACGATAAGCACTGAGTGGATTTAAGCAAAGCAGCTTTACCGGCAATTTACCTTCCACTTACGTTTCAAGGTGTGAGGCAAAACCCTGATACACAAATGAAAACGGCCTGGACAGGGCCAGGCCGTTAACAATTGTAAAAGCCTTACTTGAGAACGGACAGTGCCGCTTCGTAGTTAGGCTCCTCAGCGATTTCCTTGACCAGTTCGCTGTGCAGGACGGTGTCATTTTCGTCCAGCACCACAACCGCGCGAGCGGTCAGGCCTTTCAGCGGGCCGTCAGCAATGGCCACGCCGTAGTTTTCGATGAACTCGCTGCCGCGCAGGGTCGACAGGTTCTGTACGTTTTCCAGGCCTTCGGCGCCGCAGAAGCGCGCCTGGGCGAACGGCAGGTCAGCGGAGATGCACAGCACCACGGTGTTGCTGATGTCGTTGGCCTGGGCGTTGAACTTGCGCACGGAGGTGGCGCAGGTCGGGGTGTCGACGCTTGGGAAAATGTTCAGGACTTTGCGCTTGCCGGCGAAGTCTTTCAGGGTGACGTCGGACAGATTGCCGGCTACCAGGGAAAAGGCTGGCGCCTTGGAACCGGCTTGTGGCAACTGGCCGTTGACTTGAACCGGATTGCCTTTGAGGGTGACTTGAGCCATGACTTGAGTCCTTCTGTTTTTTGATTGGAAAGCATGCAAGAGGCGGAAGTTAACCACGAAATCGGCTGGCGACCTATGCCCCGTTGGAAATTGTTGGGCGCTCCACGGCGAGATTGTATACAAGTCCTGTGGGAGCGAGCCTGCTCGCGAAATCGGGTATCGATATCAGAAACGTGTGTCAACTCGGCTACCGCTTTCGCGAGCAGGCTCGCTTCCACAGAAGTTTGCAGTGCCGCCCCAACCACCTTCGATTAAGCCCGGCTCCGACGATTGGAGGTGTGATATGTGCACCGCGTCCCCCGCACCAACGAATTAATTCCTTCGACTGGCTAACCCCCGATTAGCTGCTAGTTTCAGAAGGACGTGTCCTACAGGCTTGATAAGCAAAGGGATAACGCAGTAGCGGCGCGACAGTGCTCAGTTGTCCGGAAAAACACCATGGAATCGGGAAATGATCTGCAGTCGAGCCGGGAATAGAGGATTTCTGCCGCGGCCGGGTGGCGCGGCGTTCGCCATGCTCAAGCCACGGAGCGGGCGTCTCCTCCTCTTGCTGTGCTTGGGCGTCAGTCCATCGCTGTTCGCCGCAGAAGGTGGCGTCGGCCGGCCGATCACGGGCCAGCAAGTGTTCGCCAATGCTGGCATCGTGCCGCCGGAGCCGGGCTGGGTAATGTCGTTGACCAGCATCTGGTACGACGGCTCGCTCAAGGGCAGCGACGGCGCACCGATTTCCGGCGCGATCAGTGGCGGGATCGACATGAAAGTCTCCTACACCATGGCCAACTTCACCCATGTCTGGAACACCGGCAAGGGCCGCTGGAATTTCGCTTCGGCAATGGGCCTGCCGGTGCAATACACCGACATCAAGGCGAGCATCACCGGCCCGCGCGGGCGCACTTTGGGTGACAGCGATTCCGGCACCCAGTTTGCCGATGCGCTGATCACCCCGATCGCCGCTGGTTTTCACTTCGACGAACTCAATCATCTCTCGCTGTCGCTACCGATCTACGTGCCGACCGGCGCCTATAACAAGGATCGCCTGGCCAATCCCGGACAGAACAATTACACGTTCATGCCAACCGTGGCCTTTACCCACCTCGACGGCAAGGGCGGCGAGTTCACTTTGTCCAGCGGGCTGGAGTTCTACACCGAGAACGACGCTACCGACTATCGCAACGGCAACATCTTCACCCTCGACGCCCTCTGGACTCACGGCTTGGGCAATGGCTGGAACGCCGGACTTGCCGCCGGCTACGTGCAGCAACTGACCGACGACAAAGGCCAGACCGCCGATGTCTTCAATGGCTATCGCGGCCGTTCGGTCGGCGCCGGCCCGGTGGTTGGCTGGGCCGGAAAGTTCGCCGATGCCCAGGCCAATATCAGCGCGCGCTGGGTGCCGGAGTTCGACACCAAGAACCGCCCCGAAGGCAATGGTTTCAGCGTCAATCTGACCCTGGCGTTTTTCTAGACCCGGACACAAAGGACTGCCCATGACAGCGCTCACCGACCTCAACGCCCTGCAAGCCAGCATCGCCGAAGCGGTGCTCGGCCAGGATCAAGTCATCCGGCAGATTCTGCTCGGGCTGTTGGCCAATGGTCATTTGCTCCTGGAGAGCCTGCCCGGGCTGGCCAAGACACGCACGGTCAAGGCACTGGCCAAACACCTTGATGCCAAGATGAGCCGCATCCAGTTCACCCCCGACCTGTTGCCCTCGGACATCACTGGCGCCGAGGTGCTGCACCAGGTCGAGGGCAAGAACGAGATCCGATTCCAGCCCGGCCCGCTGTTCGGCAATCTGATCCTCGCCGACGAAATCAACCGCGCCCCGGCCAAGGTCCAGGCGGCGCTGCTCGAAGCCATGGAGGAACGCCAGATCACCGTCGCCGGCAACAGCCATGCGCTACCGGAGCTGTTCATCGTGGTGGCGACGCAGAACCCGATCGAGCAGGAAGGCACCTACCCACTGCCGGAAGCGCAGATGGACCGTTTTCTGATGAAGGTGCTGCTCGATTACCCCAGCGCCGAAAACGAAAGCCAGGTGCTGCGCCTGCTGCGCAACGAAGAGTTTGCCCAAGGTGCGAGCACCACGTCGGTGAAGAATTTCACTTTGGCGCAGGAGGTGATTTTTGCTGCGCGCAAGGAAGTCAGCGCGGTGCACGTTTCACCGGCCATCGACACTTACCTGATTGACCTGATCAACGCCACCCGCCACCCCGCCGACTACGACGAAGACCTCGCACGCTGGATCGCCATTGGTGCCAGTCCCCGTGGCGGCATTGGCCTGGACCGCTGCGCCCGTGCCGATGCGTGGCTGCAGGGGCAGGATTTCGTTTCGCCGGACAACGTCCGCGCCGTGGTCCATCCGGTGTTGCGCCATCGTTTGCAGCTGAGTTACGACGCCGTAGCCGATGGCGTCAGCGCCGATCAGGTGCTTGACCGGATTCTCGACAAAGTGGCGATTCCCGCATGAACGACGAAGGCTTGGTCTACGTCTCTCTGGCGCAATTGATGGCGCTGGAGTTCAAGGCCCGTGACCTGAGTTTTCTTGCCCGGCAGCCGCAGGGCAGCATCCTCGCCGGTAACCATGCTTCGCGGCTGCGCGGTCGCGGGCTGAATTTCGACGAGTTGCGCCGCTATCAACCGGGCGATGACCTGCGCCACCTCGACTGGCGCGCCTCGTTGCGTACCGGCAAACCGGTGGTGCGCACTTTCACCGAAGAACGCGACCGCCCGGCCCTGATCGTGGTCGACCAGCGCATGTCGATGTTCTTCGGCTCGCAGCGCAGCTTCAAATCGGCAGTCGCCGCCGAACTCGCCGCGCTGGCGGCGTGGATGGTTTTTCACGCCGGGGATCGGGTCGGCGGTCTGGTCTTCAACGACCAGCGTATCGACAGCATCGCGCCGTTGCGCAGTCGCAAGCGTGTCGAGGCACTGCTCAGCCGCGTGGTGCAGCAAAACCGCGCTCTGAATGCCGGTAATCCCGACGCCGAAGATGAAGACCAATTGGACAAGGCCTTGCAGCGCTGCCTCGGTGTGGCCGGGCACGACCACTTGATCTGCATCGTCAGCGACTTTGCCGGTGCCGGTGAACGCACCTTGCAATTGATGCGGCAGCTGTCGGCGCACAACGATGTGATTGCCTTGCAGGTCTATGATCCGCTGGCGCTGAAACTGCCGAACAACGGTCGCCTGCTGGTCACCCAAGGCGAGTTGCAGGTCGAACTGGCGATCGAGAAACGTAACGTGCATCAGCCGCTGGGGGATTTTCTCAGCGGGCGGCTCAAGGACGTCGCCAGCCTGCTGCGCCGCAGTCAGGTGCCGCTGATGATGATCAGCACCGCCGAGGACGCCCATGGGCAATTGCGCGCCGAACTGGGCAAAAGCGCAGGCGGCGCACGATGAACCCGAATATCCCCAGCATCGATCAGCTCAAGGAGCTGGCCCTTCCCGCGCCCGTCAGCTATGCGCCGCAAACCTGGGGCTGGTGGCTGTTGCTGGCGGTGCTGGTGCTCGCCGCGCTGTTGCTCGGCCTGCGCAGATACTGGCAATGGCGCCGCGACCGCTATCGCCGTGAAGCCCTTGCCCGACTGGCACAGTTGCGCGGCCGCAGCGACGACCTCAACGCCCTGCGCGAATTGCCTGAGCTGCTCAAACGCGTAGCCCTGTCCATGCCCACTCGATCGCGGCGCTGGAATGCATTCCCTGTGGGAGCGAGCCTGCTCGCGAAGACGTCAGCGCATGCAATACCTCGACCCACTGACACAGCGCTTTCGCTAGCAGGTTCGCTCCAACAAGGGCCGGCGGCGCTTGGCAGAGATGACTGGCAGGATTTTCTGCAACGGCACTGCAAAAACAGAATGCCTGCCGACTTCAGCACGCAACTGGCCCAACTCGCCTACGCGCCGGACCCCGTATTGCGCGCCATCCCCGCAGCGCAACGGCAAATGCTCTTCGACAGCTGCCAATACTGGGTGGAGCATCACCATGTGGCAGCTTGATTACCCCTGGTTGTTACTCCTGCTGCCGCTGCCCTGGCTGGCTTACCGTTTTTTGCCCGCCTACAACGAAGCCCGCAGTGCCGTGCGCGTACCGTTTTTCGGCGCGATGAGCCGCGCGGTCGGCGAAGCGCCAGGCACCGCGGGCAGTCGGCGCAATCGCTGGCAACTGCTGCTGAATGTGATGGTGTGGGCGCTGATTCTGCTGGCCGTGTCACGTCCGGTGTATGTCGAAAAGCCAATCGAACGCCAGCAACCGGTGCGCGACCTGATGCTCGCCATCGACCTTTCGCAGTCGATGGAAACCGAGGATTTCACTAACGCCCAAGGCGAAAAAATCAATCGCCTGGCGGCAGTCAAAGAAGTGGTGCAAGGCTTTATCGACAAACGCAAGGACGACCGCATCGGCCTGATCGTATTTGGCAACGGTGCCTATCCACAGGCTCCACTGACCCTCGATCACGCCAGCCTGTCGTTGTTGCTGGCGGATACCGGGATCGGCATGGCCGGCCCCAACACGGCGATCGGTGACGCGATCGGGCTCAGCCTGAAGTTGCTCGACAAGGCCCATGAGCAGGAAAAAGTCCTGATTCTGCTGACCGATGGCAACGACACCAGCAGCGCGATCACCCCGGATCACGCCGCCGAAATGGCGGCCAACAAAGGCGTGGTCATTCATACCATCGGCATCGGCGACCCCGACGCTTCCGGCGAAGCGAAGGTCAATCTGCAAGGCCTCGAACAGATCGCCAATACCACCGGCGGCCGCTTCTTCCGCGCCGAAGATCGCGCGGCACTGGATCAGGTCTACGCCACTCTCGACCAGCTCACCCCGCATCAGGTAAAAACACTCAGCCATCAACCGCAGCGAGAACTGTTCTACTGGCCGCTGGGTGCAGCATTGCTGTTGTTGGCGCTGTATCAGCTCGGCGCGTTGTTGAACCCGCGTCTGATGGATGCGCGGCAACGGCAGGAAGCCTGAGATGGAAATCAACCTCAGCGATTTCCACTTTCTGCGCCCGCTGTGGCTGTTGCTTGCGCTGTTCGGCGCAATGCTGCCACTGATCTGGCGTCGCAGCCGCGACCTGCAAAAACGCCTGCGCGGCAATATCGCCGAACACTTGCTGCCGCACTTGTTGATCACCCCGCAGGATCACCAGCGCTGGCGCCCGGTGCACCTGCTCTGTGCCCTGCTGATCCTCGGCGCACTCGCCGCGGCCGGGCCAACGTGGGAACAGGATCGCCCGGACTTTCTCGAGAACCGCGCACCACTGATCGTTGCCGTCGACCTTTCGCCGTCGATGGACGCCAACGATGTGCAGCCGACGCGGCTCGAGGCGGTCAAGCACAAGCTGCATGATCTGCTGCAACGTCGCGCCGCTGCGCGGACCGCACTGATCGCCTATGCCGGCAGCGCGCATCTGGTGTTGCCACCGACCGACGATCCGGCGCTGCTCGACAGTTTCATCCAGGCCCTGGGCACGGGCTTGATCGACAAACCCGGCAAGAACGTCGCCGCCGTGATCGATCAAGCGAAACGCTTGCTCAGCGCCGAGAACACCCCGGGCAGTCTGCTGCTGATGACTGACGGGGCCGATACCACGCAACTCGATGATCTGCAAAAACACCTCGACGGCAGTGCCTTGCAGGTTCTGGTTCTGGCGGTGGGCAGCGAAGACGCGGGCGTCATCACTACCGCCAGCGGCCAGCCGAAAATCGACAGCAGCGGACGTCCGGTGCTCGGCAGTTTCGATCAAGCGGCCCTCAAGCAATTGGCCTCGGCCGTCGACGCGCCGCTCGGCAGCCTGACCCTCAATAACGATGACCTGGAGTGGGTCGAGTTGCACGCCCGCCAACACTTCCGGAGCGCCAGCGCCGAACAGCGCGAATTGCACTGGAAGGACGCCGGTTACTGGCTCTGCTGGCCGTTGCTGTTACTGGCGCTGTTCAGCGTACGCAAAGGCTGGAGCGTCAACTGGATGCCGGCGCTGTTTTTGGCCGTAGGGTTGGGCTGGCCTGCGGCGCCGGCGCAGGCCAACGCCCTCACCGATGCGTTTTTTACCCGCGACCAACAAGGCCGCTGGGCGTTTGAGCATGATCGTCTGCCCGAGGCGGCGGCGCTGTTCGTCGACCCGTACTGGAAAGGCGTCGCGGCCTATCACGCTGCCGATTACGACTTGGCAATGGCGACCTTCGCCCGCCTGGACACGCCGCAGGCGTACTTCTACCTGGGCAACATTTACGTGCGCCGCTTCAAGTTCGATCAGGCGATTGCCGCCTACAGCCAGGCGTTGAAACTGCAGCCGCAATTTCCCGAAGCGAGCGCCAATCTGGCCTTGGCTCAGGCACTGCTCAAGGACACCGAAAGCGCAGAGAAAAACGCTCCGCAAACCAAACCCGATGAAGTCAAATTCGACAAGGCACCCGGTAAAGGTCAGAGCAAAAAGGTCGAGACCCAGCAAGCGGCGTCCGACGCGCTGTGGCTGGAGAACCTGACCACCTCGCCGGCGAAGTTTCTAAGGCAGAAATTCAGTCTGCAGGATCAGCAGGGAGATCGGCCATGAACCTCCGGCACCTGAGCGCCGCCATCGCTGGCAAGCCAGCTCCCACAGGGAATTTCTGTGTAGTTGCAAACTTTGTGAAGATTGCTGTGATTTGTGGGAGCTGGCTTGCCAGCGATGGCGGCAGAACAATCAGCGCAAAGCTCAGCGCCCTGCTGCTGACCAGCCTGCTGTCTCTGAATGTTTTTGCCGCCCCAGCGCAACTGAAGGTCCAGGCTCACCTCAACCCCAGCGAAGGCGCAATGGTCGGCGGTCTGGTCGAACTGCAACTCGACGTGCTCACCGACACCTGGTTCACCAGCGCCGCCACCCTGCCCGATCTGCAACTCGACGGTGCGCTGGTGATGCCGCCGAACGGCCAGGCGCAGCATCTGAACCAGACCATCGATGGCCAATCGTTCAATGGCTTGCGCTATAGCTATCTGATCACGCCCGACGTCGCGCGCAGTTTCGATATCCCGGCGCTGACCGTACGCGCCACACTGGGCCAGGCCACTGAAGAAATCAGCGCACAGAGCCAGCCGCTGAGTTTCAGCGCCGCCCAGCCGCCCGGTTTCGCGCCCGGGGAGACGCCTTTGGTCGCGAGTGGGTTGCGCTTGAAACAGATCATTACCAATTCGGCCACGCCGCTGAAAGTCGGCGACAGCGTCACCCGTGAGCTCACCCTGCAAGCCGATGGCGCGCTGGCGATGGCCCTGCCGATTCCGACCTTCAGTGATGTCGACGGCTTGAGTCGCTACGCGAAGACGCCACAAGTCACTGCGCTGGATGATGGTCGCGGCAATATCCTCGGCGGCCAACGTGTCGACAGCGCCAGCTATCGCATCGACAGCGCCGGCACTTACGCGCTGCCAGCCATCCGCGTGAAATGGTGGGATTCCGCTGCGAGGCACATCCGCAGCGCTGAGGTGCCGGCCGTGAGCTTCGAGGCCGCAGCCAACAACGCCTATAAGCCGGTGTTTTCGCTCGCCGAAGACCTCAGGCAACTGCAACAGAATCAATTGCACTTCTCCAGCCGCTGGCTGCTCTGGCTGGCGCTGGCGGTCGGCCTCGCCGTCGGTGTGTACTTGCTGCGGCCCGTCGCCGTTCACGCCCATCAACGCAGGCTCGCACATAAACGGGCGAAGCAATTGGCTTGGCAGCATTCGGCCGCTTTCGCCTGGCACCAGATCGCCCCGCAACTGCAAGCCAGGCCGGCGCAACTGACCGCGCTTTACCTGTGGCTGCGGCGTAGTCGTCTGGGCTTGAAACTCACGGGCGCCGGGCCACGTTTGCAGGGATTGTTACGTGGGCTTTACGGCCGTCAGTCTGCCGCCGATCAAACACTTGTTCAGCTTCGCCAATCGTTGTCTACGCTTCAAAGTCAGGTCGCCCGCCAACAGGCGAAACCCGCACCGGCCCTGCGCCCGCTCAACCCTGTGCATGAGAAGGATTTCACATGATCAACCCGTTGCTGCGTCGCCAACGTTTCGGTCTTGCCCTGCTGTTGGCACTGGTTCTGCCCCTGCTGGCACAGGCGAATGAACCGCTACCGTCATGGAACGACGGCCCGGCCAAAAAGAGCATTATCGAGTTCGTCCAGGCCGTGACCGACCAGAGCAGCAAGGACTTCGTCAAACCGGCCGATCGCATCGCCGTGTTCGACAATGACGGCACCTTGTGGAGCGAACAACCGGCGTACTTCGAATTGCTGTTTGCCTTCGACGAGGTCAAGCGCACCGCCGCACAACACCCGGAATGGAAAACCACCCAGCCGTTCAAGGCGGTGCTGGAAAATGATCACAAAGCCCTCGCCGCGTCGGGCATGGAGGGTTTGCTGCAGATCGTCGGCGCCACTCACGGCGGCATGACCACCGAAGCCTTCGATGACTACGCGAAAACCTGGTTCAGCCAGGCACGCCACCCGAAAACCGGCAAGCCCTACACGGAAATGATCTTCCAGCCGATGCTGGAAATGCTCGACTACCTGCGCAGCCAGAACTTCAAGACCTACATCGTTTCCGGTGGCGACACCGGCTTCATGCGCGCCTTCGCCGAGAAGGTCTACGGCATCCCTCCGGAACAGGTGATCGGTACCACGTTCGTCACCTCGTACCAGTTCAAGGACGGCAAAGCGTCGATCGTGCGCACGCCGAAAGTTGCGCACAACGACGACGGCCCGGGCAAACCGGTCAGCATCGACGCGGTCATCGGTCGGCGGCCGATCCTCGCCTTCGGCAACTCCGACGGCGACCTGCAGATGCTGCAGTGGACCGCCGCCGGGCCGGGCAAGCGCCTGATGGGGCTGGTGCACCACACCGATGTCAAGCGCGAGTGGGCTTATGACCGGCAATCGAATATCGGCCGACTCGACAAGGCCCTCGATGAAGCGAATTCCCGTGGCTGGACGGTGGTGGACATGGCGTCGGAATGGCGCCGTATCTATCCGTTCGATCCGCCGGCAACCGAGCAGGTGCAATAAGAAAGCGTAATGCAGGAGAGCAGTAAACGTTTGTCGCAAAAAACGACCCCCGTGCAAAGGAGCAGTCAGATGACTCGCATACGCAAGTGGCTACCGAAACTCGCCCTGGTGGCAACCTCGGTGATGGCGCTGTCGGCAACCGCCACAGCGGCTGAAAAACCCAACATTCTCGTGATCTTCGGCGACGACATCGGCCAGACCAACATCAGTGCCTATTCCATGGGCGTGGTCGGATACAAGACGCCGAATATCGACCGTATCGCCAAAGAAGGCATGATCTTCACCGATTACTATGCCGAAAACAGTTGCACGGCCGGACGCTCGTCGTTCATTACCGGGCAGACACCGTTGCGGACCGGCTTGTCCAAAGTCGGCATGCCCGGGGTCCCGGTGGGCTTGCAGCCACGCGATGTGACCATTGCCCAAGCGCTGAAAGCCCAGGGCTATGCCACGGGTCAATTCGGCAAGAACCACTTGGGCGACAAAGACGAATATCTGCCGACCAATCATGGTTTCGACGAGTTTTTCGGCAACCTGTATCACCTCAACGCCGAAGAGGAGCCGGAGCGTCCGTACTGGCCCAAGGATGATGCCGAGTTCGTCAAGGCCGCCTCGCCTCGCGGCGTGATCCACAGTTTTGCCGACGGCAAGATTGAAGACACCGGCGCGCTGACCAAGAAACGCATGGAGACCATCGACGACGAAACCACTGCGGCAGCGCAAGCGTTCATCGAGAAACAGGCCAAGGCGGACAAACCGTTCTTTGTCTGGATGAACACCACACGCATGCATGCCTTCACTCACGTGCGCGAATCCATGCAAGGCCAAAGCGGCATGGTCGGCAACGAATATGCCGATGGCATGCTCGAGCATGACGGCGACGTCGGCAAGCTGCTCAAGACACTGGATGACTTGAAGCTGACCGAGAACACCATCGTCGTCTACACCACCGACAACGGCCCGAACCAATGGTCGTGGCCCGACGCTGCAACGACGCCGTTCCGCAACGAGAAAAACTCGAACTGGGAAGGCGCCTATCGGGTACCGGCGATGATTCGCTGGCCGGGCAAAGTCAAGGCAGGCGAAGTGTCCACGCAGATGTTCTCCGGTCTGGACTGGTTCCCGACGCTGTTGGCCGCCGTGGGTGACACCGATATCAAGGACCGCTTGCTCAAGGGCGCCGACATCGGCGGCAAGAACTTCAAAGTGCACCTGGACGGCTATAACCAGCTGGACTACCTGACGGGTAAAACCGACAAGAGCGCGCGCAAGGAGTTCTACTACTTCAACGATGACGGTGCGTTGGTCAGCATGCGTTTCAACGATTGGAAACTGGTGTTCTGTGAGCAGCGCGCACCTGGCGGACTGCAGGTGTGGAGCGAACCGTTCACCTGCCTGCGTGTGCCGAAAATGTTCAACCTGCGCATGGACCCGTACGAACGCGCCGATGTCGTGTCTGACCAGTACTATGACTGGCTGACGAAAAACGACTATCTGATTTTCGACGGTACCCGCCGCGCGGCGAAGTTCCTGCAGACCTTCGTCGACTATCCACCTAGCCAGCGTCCGGCGAGCTTCAGCATCGACCAGATCCGCGAGGACGTGGACCGCCGTATCGAAGAAAAAATGAAGAAAGCCCAGTAACACCGCTGTACCGCCGCTCGCCTTCATCGGCGGGCGGCCCTGTTTTCAACAAGCGACCGGGTCGGTTTCGTTCGCGAGCAGGCTCGCTCCCACAAGGTTTTCTGCGATCGTTCCCACGCTCTGCGTGGTAACGCAGCCCGGGACGCTCGGCGTCCAATGCCGAAGCGGATGCGCAGCGTCCAGTGAGGCATTCCCACGAAGAGCGTGGGAACGATCAACATCAGCCAATCCTTAACAAGGCTCACCGCATGTCCTCACGTATCGCCAGCAAGCCGTCGGCCATACCCGTTCCGCAAGTCGCGTCCACCACCTCAATGATCCCTGCCCTGCTGCTATGCATCTCCGGCGCGGCAGCGTTGGTCTATCAGGTGTTGTGGATCAAACAGCTGTCGCTGGTGGTCGGCGTCGAGGTCTACGCAATCACCACCGGCATCAGCGCGTTTTTCGCCGGGCTCGCGCTCGGCGGCTGGCTGTTCGGGCGCTGGGCCGATCGCTTGCAACAGCCGGTTCTGCTCTACGCCGGGCTGGAAGTACTGGTGGCGATACTCGGCGTTGGCGCGACAGTGGCAATGAGTCTGGCGGCCGGTGCGTTTGCCTGGTTGCAAGGTCATGTCGGCGTGCTCGCGTGGTTGCTGCCGTTTGCGCTGGTAGGCATTCCGGCGGTGTTGATGGGCGGGACCTTGCCGGTATTGGTGCGCTCACTGACGGCTGAGCCGGGCAAGGCCGGCGGTCAGTTGTATGCGGCGAATACGCTGGGCGCGATCGTAGGCACTTTGCTCGCCGCGTTCGTACTGATCGCCAGCCTCGGCGTGCGCGGCAGTGCGCTGTTCGCCGCGATGCTCAACCTGCTCGCCGCGGCCGGTGCGCTGTGGTTGCAGCGCCAACAGCCAGTAGCGCTGGCCACACCGGTCAAACACGGCAACGCCAAAGCACCCGACCGCACTGCGCTATGGCTCTACGCGATCGCCGGGGGTGTGGCGTTGGGTTATGAGGTGGTCTGGTCGCAATCGATCGTGCAGTTCATGAGCACGCGCACCTATGCGTTTGCTGTGGTGCTGGCGACTTACCTGACCGGGCTGTTTATCGGCAGCGCCCTGCTCGCCCGTCGCGTCGAGCGCATTCGCGACCCATGGGGCGTATTCGGCTTGTTGATTGCCGGTGCAGGCCTGCTTGCGCTGCTGGAGATCGCCGTGCTCGGCCGCTGGCTGGTGCTCGCGCAGAGCCATGCGGAAACCTGGCTGCTGAGTCTGGGCGTCAGCGAGCTGGCCGGCATGAGCGCACGCTTTGCCGTGGCGGCGCTGAGCATCGTGTTTGTGCCGACCCTGCTGCTCGGCGCGGCGTTTCCTCTGGCGCTGCGCCTGAGTGTCGGCAGCGAACGTGTGGGCCGCGATGTCGGCGCCGTTGTCGCGTTCAACACCCTGGGCGGGATCATCGGTGTGATGCTTTGCGGCTTCGTATTGATTCCCTTGCTGGGCCTTGTGCGCACCCTCGGCCTACTGGCGCTCGTCGCAGCGACAATCGGTTATCTGGCGGTGCGCAAGGGCCATGGCGTGGCGAAAGGTCGGCGCCAGGCCGTGGTCGCACTAGGTCTGGTTTGCCTAACGGTCGCGGTACTGACCCCAGCCGACAAACTGGCCAGCCTGTTGCCCGGCGCACGCAACGGCACGCTGGCCTTCTACGAGGAAGGACGCGGCGGCACGGTCGCGGTGGTCACTCAGGGACGTGGCGAAAACACCTTCCACCGTTTGTACATCCAGGGCGTGTCGAACACCGGCGATGCCATGCCGTCGCTGCGCTACATGCGCATTCAGGCACTGCTGCCGCTGCTGATCCACAACGGTGAACCGCGCTCGACCCTGGTGATCGGCTTCGGCACCGGCATCACCGCAGGCGCCATGCTGCGCTATCCGGATCTGGAACATCGCGTGGTTGCCGAATTGCTGCCATCGGTGGTGAAAGCGGCGCCCCTGTTCAAGGGCAACTTCAATGCCGCCAGCGATCCCGGCGTCGACGTTCGCCTGCGCGACGGTCGCCAGGAACTGCTGCGCAGTGCACAGACCTACGACGTGATCACCCTGGAACCGCCACCGCCCTCCGCTGCCGGCGTTGTCAATTTGTATTCGCGGGACTTCTACCAGCTGGCCGCCAGTCGCTTGCAGGATCAGGGCATCGTTGCGCAGTGGCTGCCGCTGCCGACGCAGAATATCGACGACTCGCGCTCACTGGTGCGCAGCTTCCTCGACGTGTTCCCGCATGCCTCGCTGTGGACCAGCGAGTTTCACGAAATGCTGCTGGTTGGCTCAATGAAACCGATGCAACTGGACGCCGCGAAAATCACCGCGCGCTTCCAACAGGACAGCGTACGCAACACCTTGCAGGACGTCGGCATCGGCTCGGCGGCGGCGCTGCTGGCCACCTGGGTCACCGATCGCACCGGCCTGGAGCGCTTCGCCGCCGATGCACCGGCAGTGACTGATGATCAGCCGCGCATCGAATACGCGCCGTGGGTACGCAGCAAGGAAATCACCCGCGTGCTACCGGCGCTGCTTGACTTGTATCAGCCACCTACACTGGTCAATGCCGATGCCGGGTTCAGTGAACGCATGGAAACGCATCGGCAGCGGTTGATGCAGTTTTATCGGGCAAGCCTGCACGCCTACGACGGCGATCGGGACGCCTGGGGGCGGGATATCCGGGAAGTGATGCAAGGGGATCGGGCGAACCCATATTTTCGCTGGTTTGTCGGGCAGTAAGGCGGGGACTGACAGGATGCCTTCGCGAGCAGGCTCGCTCCCACAGAAAAGCAGAGCAGCGCAGCTGCCCGCGGCGAAGCCGCCCCACTCAACAATGAGCGTTAGCTCGAGTGCTTTTGATCTTGATCCACCGGCGACGTCGGAAGGCTGAGCGGAGGGATTGATCCGGGGGTGGGAGCGTAGCGACCGTCTGGCGCAGCCAGACACAGCGGAAGGAGGTGCAGCGAAGCAAACCGTAGCCGCTGCGCCCGGATCGATCCCGCAGCGAAGGAACCCGAGCCTGCGAGGGCCGAACGTAGGAGCAAGCCTTTTTGGGTACTTTTTCGGCGTTTGGAAAAAGTGCCTCGCCGTAAGGGCGAAACCGTAATCAGCAACACCCGCAGCAACGGATATGTACCCAAAAAACCAGGAGGCAGGCCCCACCAAAATAGCGGGAGCCAGCCTGCTCGCAAAGAGGTGTCAAGCCTCACGACATCACTTGGCCTCGGACTTGAGCTTCAGATACGTCTGATGCATGTCACTCGCCCAACCATCGATCACCGCTTTGACATCAGTGGCTTTCATCACCTGCGAGGAATTTTCCAGCGGCTGACCGGTGCCCTTGCGCACCACTTGAGCCACCACCTTGTTACTGCTGCCGTCGAGGAACACCGCCTCAGTGGCCAACGTGGTTTCCTGATCGCGAATACCGGTGGCCGTACTCACCGCAGCAGCAACCAGCGCAATCGGAATCACCTCATACACATGCAGGCCTTCGGTCTTGCTGCTCACCGCAGTGATCGCCGGCCGTATCACGATGACGCCAGGCCCCGGGCCGGTGGCCAGCGGCAGCGACTTGCTCAGCTCACGCTTGAGCGCCTGATCGTAATAACTGGTGATGCCATTGAGGGTTTGCTGGGGGATTTTTTCCGTCGCTTGCGGCTTCGGATACAACTGGCTCGGTTCGACATAGACGCTGCTGAATTTGTTGATGTCGAGTTTCGGGTCCATCCAGCGCATCACCTCGGCACCCGACGGTGATTTGGTCTCCTTCAGTTGACTGTAATCCTTGAGAAAACCGGAGTACTGGTCTGGCTCGACGGTTTTGCTGGAACAACCCACCACACCCAGGGTGGCGATGCACAGCGTGCCCATCATTACGGCTAGCTTCATGCTGTAACTCCTGTCAGAAGGCCAAATCGTTTGCATAGGGGGAGTTACAGGTATAGCTAAAACCGCAGCAATTGCGATTGCAAATTACAAAATTCACACGGCGCTGCGCAGCAAGTCACAGCGCTCATTTGACAGACGCGCTGCATGCGGCAAAGCTGCATCCAGATGTATGCACGCCAGAAGGCCAACGCACCGGACTACGGAAGTCGCAATGCCCAAGCACAAAAACAAAGCGGTGCAACCTGAACCTGACGCATCACCCTCCTCTTTTTCACGTTACCTGTTTCCAATCACCATCGGTGTGCTGCTGGCGGCCGTGGCGGGCATTGGCTGGTTCCTGTTCAGCCCGGCGCCCGCCCCCGTCAATCCCGCAGCGATCAGCACGCCGATAACACCGCCGCCCAAATCGCAACCGGCAGTGGCAAGCAAACCGGCAAACAAACCGGCCAGCATGGTCGATGAGCAGCAATGCCAGGGCTGCCACAGCGAACAGGTCAAGGACTGGCAAGGCTCGCATCACCAGCTCGCCATGCAGCCGGCGACCGCCGAAACCACCCTCGGCGACTTCAACAACGTGACCTTCAAGGCCGAAAACGAGACCACAAAGTTCACCCGCAAGGGCGATGAATTCTGGGTCAATGGGCCCGGCATCGACGGCAAGAATGCCGACTTCAAAGTGGCCTACACCTTCGGCATCGCGCCGCTACAGCAATATCTGATCGAGGTCGGTCAGGGGCGTCTGCAAGCCCTCGGCGTGGCGTGGGATACCGAGAAAAATCGCTGGTTTCATCTGTACGCCGGCCAGGGCGTGAACTTCAAGAATCCGCTGCACTGGAGCAAACCGAGCCAGAACGCCAATTTCATGTGCGTCGAATGCCACACCACCGGTTTCAAGCGCAATTTCGATGCAGCGAGCAACAGCTTCAACAGTCAGTGGAACAGCCTCGGAGTCGGCTGTCAGGCCTGTCATGGCCCGGCGTCGAATCACCTGGAGTGGGCGCAGAAAAAAGACGATTTGATCCATAAGGGCTTCGACGTCGATCTCAAGGACAAGAACGCCACGGTAGAAATCGAAACCTGCGCGCGCTGCCATTCCCGCCGCGCACCGCTGGGCGATGGCTTTACCGTCGGCAAGCGGCTGATGGACGACTACCTGCCCAGCGCCCTGACCCGCGAACTCTATGCGCTGGACGGCAAGATCAAGGACGAAGTGTTCGAACACGGCTCGTTCCTCCAAAGCAAAATGTTCGACAAGGGCGTGCGTTGCAGCAATTGCCATAACCCGCACAGCAACGAACTTAAGGCACCGGGCAACGCCGTGTGTCTGCAATGCCACAATACGGCGGGCAAGACTTCGGTCGCAGGCGTCGACGGCAAGGCTCTGCAAGCGAAGAATTACGACTCCATCGAACACACCCGCCACGCCATGGGCCAGCCCGGCTCGCAGTGCGTCGATTGCCACATGCCTGGCAAGTTCTACATGGGCAACGACTTTCGGCACGACCACAGTTTCAGCATTCCCAACCCGGAGCGTGCGCAAAAACTCGGCACCCCAGACGCCTGCCTGACCTGTCACCAGGGCAAGGCCGGCGACAAGGTCACCGCGCAGTTCAAATTGTGGAACGCCACCGCCTCCCCGGCTCAGCAGGCGCCACGCTATGACGAAAGCCTGTGGCTGATCCGCAATGGCCAGCCCGGCGCCGCCGACGCGCTGTACCAGCAATTGCAGCGCAGCAACCTGCCGGCGATCCAGCGCGCGACGTTGCTGGCGGAATTGCCGCTGTACCCGAGCGAACAGGCGCTGAAACTGGCCACTCAGGATCTCAAACATCCAGAGCCACAGGTGCGTGACAGCGCGGTGCGGGCGATCAGCGCTTTCCTGCCGCCGCCCGAGCGTGCGCCGTTATTGGCGCCGTTGCTCAATGATCCAGTGAAAGCCGTGCGCATCGTCGCCGCGCGGGATCTGCTCGGTGCCTCGCGCAACAATGGTCTGGGGGCGGCGCAAGCCAGCTGGAACGCGGCGATTGGCGAGTATGAAGCGGTGCAGAAAAGCCTGCTGGAGCGTGCCGAGGCCAATCTCAATCTGGCGATGCTGTACCAGGCCAGCGGGCGCAGTGTCGAGGTCGAACCGTTGCTGCGCAGCGCCCTGCAACGTGACCCGGACTTCTACCCGGCGCTGGTCACGCTGGCACAGTGGCTGGAAGCGAATGGTCGCGCCACCGAAGCGCAGAAGCTGTTGGATGACAGCCTCAAGCAGCATCCGGATGCGGCGCTGTTGCAGCACACGCGCGGGTTGTCGCTGATCCGTGCCGGCCAGTCCGCCGACGCCATGTCCTACCTGCGCAAAGCCGCACAACTCGAACCGGAGAATGCGCAATACGGCTATGTACTGGCGGTGGCGCTGCATGAGAGCGGCAAGGTTGATGAGGCGTGCGCGATTCTGGAAAGTTTGCTCAAGGTACAACCGGCCAACCGCAATGCGCGGCTGTCGCTGATCCAGTACTACCTCGATAGCGGCCAGGAACCGAAGGCGCAGGTGCTGTTGCAGGGCTGGAAGAAAATGAATATGGGGGATCCGGCGCTCAAGTGATCGGCTGGAGATCGGTGGCCCCTCACCCTAGCCCTCTCCCAAGGGAGAGGGGACCGATTGGGGAATATTCAAGGATTGCACCGACTTGAGCGATCGGCTTTGAATCCGTAATCGACTCGGTCTGTCACTTCGATGTATCACCCAAGACACCCCGGTCAGTCCCCTCTCCCTCCGGGAGAGGGTTAGGGTGAGGGTTAGGGTGACGGGCTGCCAAACCAGTCCCCTCTCCCTCCGGGAGAGGGTTAGGGTGAGGGGCTTTTGATCTTGGCTTTCAGAATCGAACAATCACCACGAAGACGTCTCTCCACTGCGCAAAGCCATCTCCCGCCGGCTATTGGCGCGCATCGCCTTGATCAGCGACACCGTCCCCACCAACAAAATCGCCGCACCAAACAAAAAGTCGATGTTGTACAGCTGGAAATCTTCCACCGGCCCGATCAGCAATGTGCGCACCACCGCAATTCCCACCAGCGTCGCGAGAAAGTCGATCCCCGGTTCATCGCGGTAGAACACCAGCATCAGCGGCAGGCACAGCACCAGCAGAAGCAACAGCACCACAACCTTGAACGAGCCTTTGCGCTCGACGCTGAACGCACACTCATGCGCGCCGTAAGGCTTGTAGTCCTCGTCGCGAATCATCGAGTTTTTCTCGTTGATGTAGTCGGCGCGGTTGTACTTCTGGATCGGCGTGAAGGTGTTGGACATCTCCATCAGCGTGGTGATGTTCTTGAAGCGCAAGTCGATGCGCTCGTTGCCCTTGAGGTAATACAGCACCGGTTTGTAGCCGTAGCGATAAGTGTCGAACGGGAACGCCGCGGTCTGGGCGTGCACGCCGATCGGCCGTGGTTCGAGTTCAGCGAAGGCGCTTTTGTTGGTCGACGAGAGGTTGCGGCTCAGCGGCTGCACCTTGATCTGCTCGAGGAAGATCGGCGTCACGCCGAAAGACCACTGCAACGGTTCCAGACGCAGGCGCAGTTCGTTGCGGCCCAGGTCGTAGCGGTTGAAGGTGCGTTCGGAAACCACCAGCGAACCGCCGACCATGAACTCGCCGCGCAGGTTGTTGGTGACGCGCAAGGTCAGTTGATCCTTGCCCAGCAACGCCGCTTCACTGCTCGGTGGCGTGCCGCACCACGCGGTGCTTTCACCGACACCGCCAAGCTGGCCGTCGCGGTTTTCCTTGAATACGTAAAAGTAACTGGCCCACAGCGTCAGCAGCAAAAGCGACGCCGTGAGACCGAGGATTTTTTTGCCCGGACTCACTGATCAGACTCCCTTCTTCGGTTCCATCGTCCAGCCGAAAACCCGCTGGCGACGGCGACTCTACCAAAAGGCCATCAGTGACCCAAGGGAAAATGCCGGATTGGCACCGAACCTAAGGGTTTCCCCGGTACTCGCCTCCCCCCCAAGGAGCGAGCCTGCTCGCGATAGCGGTGTTTGATCGTTCCCACGCTCTGCGTGGGAATGCAGCCCGGAACGCTCTGCGTCCCAATCTAGGTGCGATCGCGAGGAATCAGGCTTTGCAGTTGCTGCGCCAGAAAATTAGCATCAAACGCAAACGTATCCGGATCCTTCAAACCATTGGTCTTGCGCCACTGCCACGCACCATCCGCCAGGCCAACCAGGGAAATGCTCCCGTACCGCGCCGCCGTCAGCCCCATCACTGCCAGGGAAATCTGCCCGCCGCTGCCCATCACATCCGGCACAAACTCCACCGGTTTGCCGGCAATCACGATGCTCAATTTTTCCGTCTTGAACGTCGAGGTCTCCACCGGCACGCTCGGCCCGGACGCGACATACGCCTCGCGACTCACCTCCAGCAGATTCGGCGCCTTGACCGGTTCAAGCCATTGCTCGATCTGGTCGAACAGCGCGCCAATCCGTGTTGCCCATTCAGCTGATTGCGTAGTGAACAGTTGCTTCTTGTGCGCTTCGCTTTCGGCATAGTGGCGAAGCATTTCGCCCAGTTGCTGTACATCGTTCATGAGCAAGTCCCTCGATTAGCCCGCAAGAACAGATAGTGGCAGATCAAGGCGCCTGTGTACGTTTAACCGCTCATCGAAGGCGGCTTTAGCGAAGTCTCTAACCGACAGATGGTTAAAAAAATTGAATTTACCTGTCAGATCTGACAGTGCGGCGCGTTACGAAAGCGATGTTTAATTTCGATGCGAGGTGACCGCTTCAGTGAAGTCGACATCAGGACGCAGGGAAAAGCAAAGTGAAAAAAATCATTCTTTCAGTTTCAATTGCAACACTCATTGGCTGCGTCCAAACGGCTCCTCAGGCACCGTTCGAGCAAAGCGGCAGTAACAATTCGCATGTCGCCATTACCGGCCCGCAAGTGGTCGAGTGGTTGAATACCTTGTACAACTCGAAGTCCCAGAACTGCCATGAATCAGCCAACCAGCCCGCATTCCTCTGTTCGGGGGTCATTTTTCGAGTCACCGACAAAAAGCCGGGCGAGACTCATCACGTCTGGAACCCCAGCCCGACGTCCGTCAAAAATGGTGGCGTGTCATTTTCCTATCTGAGGACCGACTCCAAATACGGTCGACTCGCCTGGGGCCATGGCAACGGGTTCATGCTGTATCCGATTTTCGGCGCCCCACAAGACAAGGTTGATCTCGATGTGTTGTGTTCATTTCCAATCGATGGCTGGACCTGGAACCGCACCACGCCTTGCGGTCATCACGCCTCGTATCCGGCGTCCAGCCAGCGTTGCCAGAGTGCAGGGGTAACCACGGCCGAGCAGTGGAAAAGCGTGTGGGACAACTCACCCAATAGCCATCACATTCGCCAGTGCGGCTTCGATGTTTCAGAGGCAACCGGCAAGCCGGCCGCGGTGCCGTTCTATCAATCGGTCAGAGCGCGCGGAATGTTGAGTCAGAACCCAACGCATTTCACTGAACAGAATGAAGTCGTGGTCAAGACCTGGCCACAGAATCTGCAAGACACCTTACCGCTCATGGCGTTCTTCTTTATCGCCGGTGGCGGCAATGCCGGTCTGCCCGAGGCTCAGGGCAACCAGAAGGACTTTTACAACTCCACCACCCGAAGAATATGGGTGCCGGTCATCCGTTTATTTCCGCCTTCGACCCCCACCAGCGAGGCCACGTTCCAGTACGTCGAGTCCGACCAACTGATCAGGCCCTGAGTCCCTCTGCTTCTGCGAATCCACTAAGTCAAATAAACCGGGAGACGTCCATGCCAGTAATCATCGAGGCTCAAGCGCAGCCGCAAGACATCGCCCCCGTATTGATTCCGGGATGGGTCACCCCGATTCAACATCCTGATAATCCGCACGGCGGCTTGCCGTTATCGCTGGCCGTAAACGGAGAGGTCCGCTTGCTGATCGACCCTTGGTTGAACCAGAACGCTTTCGACACGGCCGGTATATTGCTCGAAGATTCGCAAGTGCCGGTGGTTCCCCACACTATCCAACCGGGCGAAGAAAATCAGCGCTTCACCATGGGGCTGCCTGAAGGCATGCTCAGAAACGGCGTCAACCGCATCCGCCTGCAAGTCACGCGGATTGCTCAAACGCCTGTTGAATCGCTTGGGCTGAAACTGCTCTACAACCGCCCCCGCCCAGCGGGTGAGATTGCGCAAAGCGGGGATAACCCGAACCTGGTCATGACATTACCGGACGATGTGTTAAACGGCATCGACGCCGTGCGCGCGGCGGTGGGCGTTGATGTCACGCTGCGATACATCCATATGCGCGAGCGAGACGTCATTACGCTCGATTGTGACGGTCAGACCAAATCCCACACCGTGACTGCTGCACAAGCAACCGCCGGCGCTGTGGTATTGAAGCTGTTTACCAACGACTTCTGGCAAGACAATCCGAGGTTCGCATTGCGCTTCAGGGCTATGGACCAGCTCGGCAACTCATCGGGGCCACAGGCAGTCTGGTCCGCTGCCACGCTGGTGGACGTTCATATCCGCAAACAGCCGGAACTCGATTTGCCAGCGCCCAAGGTTCTGGAAGCAAAGGAGCTCAATGGCAAGCAGCTGAATTTCGTCAGGGACTTCTATGACGCTGCGTTCGCCACCGTGGAGGTCAGCTACACCGGTTCCGACACAGGACAAACTGTGCAAGTCAAATGGCTGGGACGAAACTATACCTATCGCACAGCCGTACAGACCGTAGCCCGCCCGGGGCAGATATTGCGGTTCCAGATTCCGCGACTTGAGGTCATCGATAACGCCGGCGCCGGCCACGCAGAGGTGACCTATACCGTGAGGCTGCCTGGTACCACGGTAGAAATTCCCTCACGCGATCTGGACTTGACCGTTACCGGGCAGAAATATCTTTTGGGAGAACCCTCCCTTAATTCCGACAATACCAATTTAAGGGCTTATTACCCCGCATTGATTGATGGTTCCTACACGGTGCGCATGGCGTTACACGGCGTCGTCGTTCGCTACGGCGAAGAGGTGCTGATTAAAGATCCTGACTACACCAACCTCCCGATCCCTGCGGCGTGGATCCTGGAAAATCGAGGACGGGAGGTGATTCTCAACTACACGCTGAACCGGACAGGCGCCAGCGAGCCACTGGTTTTTTCCTGGTGCCGAAGAGTGAGGCTTTAGCGGCGTACCACTAGAAAATTCTACTCGAACACTACATTCCAGAATTGAGATTCGGCGAGACAAGGACTCAGTCATGCGCAAAATAATCGGTTCACTGCTTATAGCCTTGTTGATTGGTTGCTCTCAAAGCCCATCGCAACCGCCACATATCACCAACACCAGCAATGCTCTGGTACTGGACGGTCCCGCCACCGCCAGTTATCTAACGACGCTTTATGGCCGCAAGTTTCCCAATTGCAACAAAGTGAATTCGCAACCCTCTTTCCTTTGCTCAGGTGTGATGCTTCGGGTAACAGTCAAAGACCCCAACAATACTTATAAGGTCTGGGAGCCCAGCCCTATCTCTGTTACCAGCGGCGGTATTTCGTTTTCCTACCTTCGTGCCGACACCAATTTCGGCCGATTGGCCTGGGGTTACGGCAACGGCTACATTCTTTACCCGGTCCTGGAGCGACCCGCCAATACCGATCAACTGCAAGTTCTGTGCTCTTACCCGATGGACTCCTGGGGCTGGCATCGCGGTAAAAATGGCGTGTGCATTCCTACCCCTGCACACCCTGAAAGCGGCTACTGCCACAACGCGAATGTAACCACTGCAGAGCAGTTCAAAGCAGCCTGGGACAGGGCAACCGTGAACAAAAACCTCCAACAGTGTGGCTTCGACGTGCGAGACGAGCGTAATACCCTGGCAGCTCCGGCGTTCTATCAATCGCTGCGCGCCAAGGCAATGTTAGGCGCTACCGGTTTCAACGAACACAACGAAGTGATTATCAAAACCTGGCCAGCCGGCAAGGCAAACGCATTTCCGATACTGGCGTTTTTTTATATTTCCGGCGGGACTGACCCTAAACCGCTCGCCGATGCAAGATACAACCAACAAGACTTTTACAACTCCACACACCCCAATAGAACGATACCGATCATCCGTCTGGTGCCCGCGACCAGCGCTACTGGTACTACAACTTTCAGCTATGTCGAAGCCGATCAGGTGGTGAAACAATGAACAGATATCACGCAAAATACTACCTGCTCGCATTGGCACTGACTGCCTCCTGGCTGCGCATGACTGAGGTGGCCGCTGCCGAAACCGCACCCTCCGCAGTGGATGGCGAAAGCGTGATCGTGATTGTCGAGCGCTGTAATCGCTACATCCAGAACGCCTACTGGTTTTACCGGGACTATCAATGGGTGCTCGCCATCTCGCCAACGCCCTGTGCCAGAAGAACGCAGTCACCTGGCACACCTTTCATCTGGAATGAACTGACGCGCGACTATTCCAATAGTCGCTATTGGCAGAACACTCATGGCATGCGTCACCAGCTGATTTGCCACATGGCGATCGCGCGGGACAAGCCGGAATGGAACCTGGAGCCTTGGCGCCCGGATGTCGGTTATGCCAGAACACTGGAAGCCAGATGTAATCACACCCAGCCGCTCCCCGAAAAAGCACCATGACACCTGAATGAAAGTTTGCCGATACAGTTGATCTGGAGCTGGCGTGAGGCGGAAAACCACCGGAAACTTCGGGCAGGCCAGGCTCCATTGAGCCCGGCATTGCCCGAGGAGTTCAAATGCGCACCATCGGCCTTATCGGCGGCATGAGCTGGGAGTCCAGCGCCGAGTACTATCGCCTGATCAACCAACAGGTTCGCGAGCGGCTCGGCCGGTTGCGCTCGGCGCAGTTGCTGATGTACAGCGTCGATTTCGGCCCGGTCGAACAGGCCCAGCACGCCGGGCGCTGGGACGATGCAGCGGCGATTCTGGTGGATGGCGCGCGCCGGCTCGAAGCTGGCGGCGCCGAGTGTGTGGTGCTGTGTACCAACACCATGCACAAGGTCGCCGAGCAGATTCAGGCGGCGATCAGCATTCCGTTCCTGCACATCGCCGAACCCGCCGCTCAGGCCGCACTGGAAATCGACGCGCGCACGGTCGGGTTGCTCGGCACCGCGTTCACCATGGAGCAGGACTTCCTCAAGCAGCGTCTGATCGCCCAAGGCCTGACCGTACTGGTGCCGGATGATGCCGAGCGCAAAGAGGTGCACCGGATCATCTACGACGAACTCTGCGTGGGCGTGATCAGCGGACAATCGCGAGAAATCTACCAAGGCGTCATCGAATCCCTGACCGCCCGTGGCGCCCAGGCGATCATCCTCGGCTGCACCGAAATCGGTCTGCTGATCAAACCCGAACACAGCGTCCTGCCCCTGCTCGACACCACCGAGTTGCATGCGCAGTCAGCAGTGGCGTTTGCACTGGGCGACTGACTCAGGGTTTCGACGAACCGCGCAGACGGGCCATGCTCAAGGTGTCGACCCACTGCCCGTCGCGCACCGCGTAATCACGCAACAGCCCTTCGGCCTCGAAACCGAACTTGCGGTAGAGGCCGATGGCTGCCTCGTTGTCGGCGTAGACCGTGAGTTCGACGCGGTGCAGATTCATCCAGTTATCGGCGACCTCCAGCGCCGCCGCCAACAACATCGATCCCACGCCTTTGCCCTGCCAGGCTACCGCGACTGCCATGCCGAAACTGCCGGCGTGAGCACGGCGCATCCTTGAATAGGCTTCCAGACCGAGATTTCCGATCACTACGCCTTGGTGCAGGGCAACCAGTTTCAGCGCGCGCTCGCTGTCGGCCTGCAGTCGCTGACGCCAGACCTCGATGGATTGAAACGGCATTTGCAGCACCTGCCGCGCAACGGCGGGGTCGTTGTAAAGCGCAGTGATGCCTTCGAGGTGGAATTCGTTGGAGCGTTCGAGATGGATCGTGGGGGTTGGCTCTGACATGGGATCGGTCCGTGATCAGCGTGTGGCTGGTCACTCTAAACCGCTGATCTGGAATCTGGCGAGAGGTAATGGAGGGAGCGAGCTTGCTCGCGAAGGCGTTGGCTCAGATTGAAGCGTCGACTGGCAGAGTGCATTCGCGAGCAGGCTCGCTCCCACATTTTAATCCGGCCCTGGCATAAACCCCGTGAGCACTGGAGATTACTGTGGGAGCGAGCCTGCTCGCGAAAGCGACCTCACAGCCAACACCTGCTTCCCGGCAAAAACGTCTACCGTGCTGTCGCCAATTTTTGCCCTTTTAAACGCCGCTGTTTAAAAGACACCTCCAGACACGCCTTCCAGGCTACAAATTCTTGCGCCATTGCCTACAGCTACGCCAGAATCCGCCGGCTTGTGCACCTTGGGGGCGGGTTCTATTGTGGTGCGGTCGCTGAATGTTCAGTGATCGGGTTT
>NZ_RCOC01000007.1:0-712 GCF_004307515.1 Pseudomonas sp. Sample_14
CGATCATGTCCTTGGCCTGTTGCAGGCAGATGCGCGCTTCCTTGATCACGATCTGGTGGATCTGCGTCAGGTCGGTGGTCGGCAGACGGCTGTCTTCCTGGCTTTCCGGCTCCACGGTGCCGACCATGCCGGCCAGGGTCGCTTCGACGTAGAGCAAGGCCCCGGCGACGTCCATGAGGGTCGCGTCGTTAGGTTCGCGCTGGCCCTGGGCGAGGCTCAGCACCACCGCCAGTTGATCGATGATGACCTTGCGCGGCTGGCCGAAACCGAGCACCGCCAGGGTGTCGGCGATTTGCCGCAGGGGCGCCAGCAGGCTTTCGAGGTCCGAGGTGTGCTGGCGGTCGCTGCGCACGAACAGGTCCAGGCGCTCCTTGACCCGCACCAACTCTTCGCACAAAGCCGCCAATACCGAACGCATGGCATCGCGATCAGGGCCGGCCAGCCTCGCCCGTTCTTCATCGACCATCGCACTGTCGGGTAGCGCGTCGTCCAGTGAGTAGCGATCTTTCATGGTCAGCATCTGCCCGGTGGGGTGTTCGGCCTTGGCAATATAGAACAACAAACTCTTGAGCAGCTCTGGCGGTGCCGGTTGATTGATCGCGGGCATGCCTTGCTCGAGCAGACGCTTGAGCTCTTTGTCGGCCTCCTTGAACAGGCTGCGCAACGCGGGGCTGTTGGCGATCGAGCCATTGCGCATGCCTTCGACCAGCGC
>NZ_RCOC01000086.1:0-110886 GCF_004307515.1 Pseudomonas sp. Sample_14
TTTTAGCGGTAAACACACCCAAAAAGCTTGACCGTGAACAGAGTATCTACAGGGAATGCGTTGCAAATGTAGGAGCTGACGAGTGCAACGAGGCTGCGATCTTTCAGGGCGCGACACGGTCTATCGGCGTGTCTCCCGAATCCCCAGGCCGCGGTGTACAATCGCGCCCTTATACCCTTGATGATCATGCGAAGGATTTTCCGGATGTTGCCGCGCTTTCCTGCCGTCACCCGCTGCCTGTCACTTGCCGCCCTGTGTGTGGCCGGTCCCGTTGCTGCATTGGAGCTTCCCCTGCCACCACCCGGCGAGGACATCGTCGGCCAGGTGCAGGTGATCAAAGCCAAGTACGAAGACACCTTCGCCGACCTGGGCACCACCTACGATCTGGGCTATTCGGAAATGGTTGCAGCCAACCCGGGCATCGATGCCTGGCTGCCTGGCGCCGGTACCGAGATCGTCCTGCCGACGCGCTTCATCCTGCCGCCGGGCCCGCGTGAAGGCATCGTCATCAACCTCGCCGAATACCGTCTCTATTACTATCCGAAAGGCCGCGACGTGGTGTACACGTTCCCGCTGGGTATCGGCCGCGAAGGCTGGGGCTCGCCGATCGCGCACACCTCGATCATCGCCAAGACACCGAACCCGACGTGGACGCCTCCGGCTTCGATCAAGGCCGAACACGCTGCTGACGGTGATCCGCTGCCGAATGTGGTGCCGGCCGGTCCTGATAACCCGCTGGGGCCGTTCAAGTTCACCCTCGGCACGCCGGGCTACCTGATCCACGGTTCGAACAAGAAGTTCGGCATCGGCATGCGCACCAGCCACGGCTGCTTCCGCATGTTCAACAACAACGTGCTGGAAATGGCCGGCATGGTCCCGGTCGGCACCTCGGTGCGCATCATCAACGACCCGTACAAGTTCGGTCGCAGTGGCGGCAAGGTCTATCTGGAAGCGCACACGCCGCTCGACGACAAGGGCAACCCGTCGGTGGTCGACAAGCACACCGCGGTAATCAACGCGATGCTCAAGCGTGAAGACATCACCAGCAACCTGCGCATGAACTGGGATGTGGTGCGTGATGTGGTCGCCGCCGAAGACGGCCTGCCGGTAGAGATCGCCGTGCCGAATACCTCGGCGCCAATGGTGAGCAGTGCACCGATCGATCTGCAGCAATAAGAGCTGATTGAAAACCCGCCGATGCGTGCAGCGTCGGCGGGTTTTTTATTGCCCGGAGAAAAGCACCGGGCACAAAAAAGCCGACCCGGAAAACCGGATCGGCTCGATAACAATCCCGAGGGATTATTACTTGCGGCTAGCTTTTTCCAGCATGCGCAGAGCACGCTCGTTAGCTTCGTCAGCAGTCTGTTGTGCTTTTTGAGCAGCAGCCAGAGCTTCATCAGCTTTACGGTAAGCTTCGTCTGCACGAGCCTGGGAGCGAGCAGCTGCGTCTTCAGTAGCGGTCAGACGTGCTTCGGTTTCTTTCGATGCGCTGCTGCAACCGGTAGCCAGAACTGCGGCCAGAGCCAGAGCAGAGAATTTCAGAACGTTGTTCATCGTGTTCCCCTTCAAGGACTTTCAAATTAAGTGGCTGTCTCCTCACGATTGAGGAAATAGCCGGCGTACATACTACCCATTACTTGTAGTAAGTAAACTGACGTAGCGCAAGAAGCAAAAAAAATTGTAGGCGTTGATTCTTTTTCGAGCAACTTTTAACTGCGCTGTATAAAAAATATCCAGCTGCAAGCCCCGGCGTGAGCGACTCAAACGGAAAAAGTTCCCGCCCTCGTGCGCTGTTTTTGCGACTTCGGCTAAAGTCTTTCTAAATGAATTCGTCCACACTTTTGTTCAGGTTCTGCGAAGCGCTTCGCGTATCTTTGTTGATGTACAGGTGACTTTAAAAAAGGTTGCACGTCTTAAGTCTCAACATTCCGGCAATGTTCAGGCAAACGGCACGCAAAGATTGTCTTGCGGCCGAACCTGCGACCATCGATGCCAATGCACGCAAACCATCCGATGACGAGCGTACCTTGAGCATTTTCGCCAATGGTGCCTACTATTCAGCAGGTGTCAGATTGCGCGAGATCGGTGTGGCTCTTCTCAGTGTCCATCAGGCACGGGGTGGCGTAGATGTTCCTTCGCCGGAAAAACATCGGTAAGGTAGGGGTCACAATTCAAGACCCGCGAGGAGTAGTGATGAGCGAGGCGTTGTCCATCCACCATGACCAGGCTGGTCATCAATTCGAGACCACTGTGGACGGTCATCGTGCTTACCTGACCTACATGGATCTGGGCAAGCAGACCCTGGATATCTACCGCACCTTCGTGCCCAATGCCCTGCGCGGCCGTGGCATTGCCGCAGCGCTGACTGAACGCGCGCTGCAATACGCCGAAGAAATGGGCTACACGGTGATCCCGTCTTGCTCCTACGTCGAGCGATATATGGAACGCCATCAGCGTCGCGCCGCGAAGATCTGAATCGCACACACAAAAACGCCGGACAATGTCCGGCGTTTTTTTATATCCGTAAAACCGTGCTTACGTGCGCTGACGCTTCGGCAATACGTCCTTGAGCTTGGCGTGCATGCTGCGCAAGGTGTTTTCGGTGGCGGACCAATCGATGCAGGCATCGGTGATCGACACGCCGTATTGCAGGTCGGCGAGGTCTTTCGGGATTGCCTGGCAGCCCCAATTCAGGTGGCTTTCGACCATCAGGCCGATGATCGACTGGTTGCCTTCGAGGATCTGGTTGGCGACGTTTTCCATCACCAGCGGTTGCAGGGCCGGGTCCTTGTTGGAGTTGGCGTGGCTGCAATCGACCATGATGTTCGGCTTGATCTTCGCCTTGTTCAGCGCCTGCTCGCACAGGGCCACGCTGACCGAATCATAGTTCGGCTTGCCGTTACCGCCACGCAGCACCACGTGACCGTAGGCGTTGCCTTTGGTGGTGACGATCGAAACGCCACCTTCCTGGTTGATGCCGAGGAAACGGTGCGGGCTGGACACCGACTGCAAGGCGTTGATCGCCACGGTCAGGCCGCCATCGGTGCCGTTCTTGAAGCCGACGGCCGAGGACAGGCCGGAAGCCATTTCGCGGTGAGTCTGCGATTCGGTGGTACGCGCGCCGATGGCCGACCAGCTGATCAGATCCTGCAGGTACTGCGGGGAGATCGGGTCGAGGGCTTCGGTCGCGGTCGGCAGGCCTTTCTCGGCCAGGTCGAGCAGCAACTGACGACCGATGTGCAGACCGTCCTGGATCTTGAACGAGTCGTCCAGATACGGATCGTTGATCAGACCTTTCCAGCCGACGGTGGTGCGCGGCTTCTCGAAATACACGCGCATGACCAGATACAGGGTGTCGGAGACTTCCTCGGCGAGCACCTTGAGGCGATCGGCGTATTCGTGGGCAGCCTTGATGTCGTGAATCGAGCACGGGCCGATCACGACGAACAGACGGTGGTCGGTGCCATCGAGAATGTTGCGAATGACTTCGCGGCCCTTGGTGACGGTGCGCAGGGCGGCGTCGCTCAGGGGGATATCACGCTTGAGCTGATCGGGAGTGATCAGGGTCTCGTTAGAGGCGACGTTTAGGTCGTTGATCGGTAAATCAGCCATCGTTTACTCGTCAGGTCACGGGTGCCGGCCGCCAGCGATCCCCGCGCGGCGGAGCACAGCAGATTTAGCGCGTCGGGGGAGCCGAACCTTAGCGCGTCAGAGGCGGCTCGACAATGGGCAAACCGTGCTTTAGTCCAGCGCTGGCTGCGCAAAAGCCTTGCGCAGGTTGTCGTGGGAGAACTCTTCGGCGTGCTCCTCGACCCACTGCAGGGCCAGCGCCTGACTATCCTGCAGATCGTCGTGGCTGTCCTGCATGCGTGAATAGCGTTCGATCTGACACACCTGCTCACCCATTCGCGCGCTGAACAGGGTCTGTTCGTCAGTGAAGGCAATGCCCACCAGATAGCCTTTTTTACGCCGCAGACACCAGGCCACATAGCCCGGATAACAGAAGTCGGCATTCAGCGTCGGCATGCGTACTTGCAGTGCAGTGCCGTGGCGCCAGGCGCGGTGGTAATTGCAAGCGATGCCGCCGAGGCTGATAGTGTGCAGCTGTTGTCTGGAAATGCATTCAGGCTTGAGTAACGTCAATTCAACCGGCACTTCGTCCGGATGAGGAATGAAACGTCCCATGAGCACAGACTCCCTGTGTCGGCCATCTGACATTGTTTCCCCCAGTATAGTGGTCGAATCCGAGCTGACCGACTTCGACGCCGACCAGCGGCTGCTGGCGATGCACGGGGTTTCTCTGGTGATCTTCACCAGCGTCGGCTGCGCCAGTTGTCGTTATGCCCGCGAGGTGTTGCCGGGATTGCCGCTGGCGATCGATCGGCTGTGCTGGATCGACGCCGGCAACAACGGCGGCCTGGTCGAGCGTTATCAGGTGTTTCATTTGCCGGCGCTGTTTGTGGTGCGCGACGGCGAGTTCTTTGGTGCGGTGCACGCTCGCCTGACGGTTGAGGAACTCAACCAGGCAGTGGCGCAGGCGCTGGGACGTACAGCAGAGGAGTTGCCATGAGCGAGACAGTCAGCAAACCGGTGGTGGGGATTATCGGCACCGGTGCAATCGGCGGATTCTACGGAGTGATGCTGGCGCGTGCCGGTTTCGACGTGCATTTTTTATTGCGCAGCGAATTCTCGGCGGTGGCTGAGCGCGGTTTGCGCATCAACAGCGCGGTGCACGGCCCGTTGACGCTGCATCCGGCCAATGCCTATTCCGCTGCCGAAGACATGCCGCCCTGTGACTGGCTGCTGGTCGGCACCAAGACCACCAGCAACGCCGGTCTGGCCCCGGCGATCATTCAGGCCGCCAAACCTGACGCAAAAGTGCTGTTGCTGCAGAACGGTCTGGATGTCGAAGACAGCCTGCGACCACTGTTGCCGGATTCGCTGCATCTGCTCGGTGGTCTGTGCCTGATCTGCGTGCACCGCGAGGGTCCGGGGCATATCACCCATCAGGCCCTTGGCGCGGTGAATGTCGGTTATCACAGCGGCTCGGCCATTGATGAAGTAGCGCGCATGGCGATCGTCGAGGAGGGCGCCGGACTGTTCCGTGCCGCCGGCATCGACTCGCAGGCGATGGCCAACCTGCATCAGGCGCGCTGGCAGAAACTGGTGTGGAATATCCCCTACAACGGACTTTCGGTATTGCTCGGCGCGGGAACCGAAGCGCTGATGGCCGATGCCGACAGCCGCCTGTCGATTCAGGCGTTGATGGCCGAAGTGGTGCAGGGCGCCCGGGCCTGTGGATACGAGATCCCGCCCGGCTATGCCGAGTACCTGTTCACCATGACGGAAAAAATGCCCGATTACTGGCCAAGCATGTACCACGACTTTGCACACAAACGCCCGCTGGAGCTGGAGGCGATCTACGCCCGGCCACTGGCGGCGGCGAACGCGGCGGGTTGCGAGTTGCCGCGCATCGAGGCGTTGTATCGCCATTTGGGTTTTATCGACCGACGCAATACCTGAGTCGGTTGTTCTGGGGGAAGGCATGGCCAATAACATCGATGACAAACTGGTGCTGGCGATTTCCTCGCGCGCCTTGTTCGACCTGAGCGAAAGCCATAAGGTCTACCTGTCGAGCGGCGTCGAAGCCTATCGGCAATATCAGATCGAGCACGAAGACGAAATCCTCGCGCCGGGCGATGCGTTCCCGCTGGTGGAAAAACTCCTGAGCCTGAACAGCCGTCTCGGCCGCGCGCGGGTCGAGGTGATTCTGGTTTCCCGCAACAGCGCCGACACCGGGCTGCGCGTGTTCAATTCGATTCATCATTACGGCCTGGCAATTTCTCGTGCGGCGTTCGTCGGCGGGCGCAGTCCGTATCCGTATCTGAAAGCGTTTGGCTGCGACCTGTTTCTCTCGACCCACGCCGAAGACGTGCGTGCCGCGCTGGACGCCGGGTTCGCCGCCGCGACGATTCTCTCCGGTGGCGCGAGCCGCGCGGCCAGCGATGAATTGCGTATCGCCTTCGACGGTGATGCGGTGATCTTCTCGGACGAGTCCGAGCGCGTCTATCAGTCCGGCGGCCTGGAAGCGTTTCAGGCCAAGGAACGCGAATCGGCACGCGAGCCATTGCGTGGTGGGCCGTTCAAAGGCTTTCTGGCAGCGCTCAATCTGTTGCAGCGCGAGTTCCCCGATGACGATTGCCCGATCCGCACGGCGCTGGTTACCGCGCGTTCGGCGCCGGCCCATGAGCGGGTGATCCGCACCTTGCGGGAATGGGATATTCGCCTCGATGAGTCGCTGTTTCTCGGTGGCCTGACCAAATCGGCGTTCCTCGAAGCCTTCGCCGCCGACGTGTTCTTCGATGACCAGACCGGTCATTGCGAACTGGCTCGCGAAGTGGTCGCCACCGGCCACGTGCCCCACGGCATCAGCAACGAACCGCCGATCTAGAGCCTTTTCATTCAGGACGTTGCGTCGCACGTCGTACTCGCCAAGGCACTGCTAAGCTGAATCAATCTCCGCCATCGTTGGCTCGCGAGGAGGTCCCATGATTCGCTCAATGCTGTATGCCACCGACCTCGGTCTGTACGCACCGTTCGTGATGCAGCATGCCCTGGCCTTGGCGCGCACCTTCAATGCCGATCTGTATGTAGTACACGCGGTGGAACCCATGGGCCTGTTTGCCGAGTCGGTGCTGCAAAGCTATCTCGACGAACAGGCATTGAACGAATTCCATAGTCAGGGTCTGAAAACAGTCATCGCCAATATCGAACAACGGGTGCTCGACAGCTTTCGTGAAGAACTGGGGGACGACGGCGAACAGGATCTGCAGCGCATTCGCGCGGTGCGCGTGCTGCAGGGCGACCCGTCGCAGGTGATTCTCGATCAGGTGCACAAGCTCTCGGTCGATCTGCTGATCGTCGGCAGTCACAGCCATGGCGTCGGCGCGGAAACGCCGTTGGGGCGCACGGCGGCGCGGGTCCTGCAGTTGGCCAAGGTGCCGGTCTATCTGGTGCCGCTGATGGAACGCCGGCGGCGTGAGGATCGTTGAAGCAGGAATAATGGCGTTTTGATAAAAAAGTTCTAGATTTATTCTTCGAACCATTAATATAGTTATATACCGTCGCTGATGCCCGTGGCGTCTACCTGCTTTGAGGGATTGATATGAAGCTTCAACAACTGCGCTACATCTGGGAAGTGGCGCACCACGACCTCAACGTTTCCGCTACCGCTCAAAGCCTGTACACCTCGCAACCGGGCATCAGTAAGCAGATCCGCCTGCTGGAAGACGAGCTGGGCGTCGAAGTCTTCGCCCGCAGCGGCAAGCACCTGACCCGCGTCACCCCGGCCGGCGAGCGCATCATCACCACCGCTGGCGAGATCCTGCGCAAAGTCGAAAGCATCAAGCAGATTGCCCAGGAATTCTCCAACGAGAAAAAGGGCACCCTGTCGATCGCCACCACCCACACCCAGGCGCGTTATGCGCTGCCGCCGGTGATCAGCAATTTCATCAAGCAATACCCGGACGTGGCCCTGCACATGCATCAGGGCTCGCCGATGCAGATCGCCGAAATGGCCGCTGACGGCACCGTCGATTTCGCCATTGCCACTGAAGCGCTGGAGCTGTTCGGTGATCTGGTGATGATGCCGTGCTACCGCTGGAACCGATGCGTGGTCGTACCCCACGGCCACCCGCTGACCAAGCTGCCGAAGCTGACTCTCGAAGCGCTGGCCGAATATCCGATCGTCACTTACGTGTTCGGTTTCACCGGCCGTTCCAAGCTCGACGAAGCCTTCAGCCATCGTGGCCTGACGCCGAAAGTGGTGTTCACCGCTGCTGACGCCGACGTGATCAAAACCTACGTGCGTCTGGGGCTGGGCGTGGGCATCGTGGCTAAAATGGCGGTCGATACCAAACTCGATAACGACCTGGTGGTGCTGGATGCCAGCGAGTTGTTCGAGTCGAGCATCACCAAGATCGGTTTCCGTCGTGGCACCTTCCTGCGTGGCTTCATGTGCGACTTCATCGAGAAATTCGCCCCGCACCTGACCCGCGAAGTCATGGCCAAGGCCATTCAGTGCCACAACAAGCAAGAGCTCGAAGAGCTGTTCGACGGCGTCGAACTGCCCGTTCACTAAACACCCGCTTCAGAGCACCTCGGTGACAGCAAACTGTTGCCGGGTGCCCGCCACCAGAATCTCCACCTCATCGCCCGCGAACTTGCCCAGCAGGCTTTTGCCCAGCGGCGAGCGCGGGGTGATGACGGTGATCGGCTGACCGACCACGTCGACTTTCAGCCCCGCCGCATCCGGCGCCAGAAACAGCCATTGCTCGCGACCCTTTTCGTCCTCCAGACCGAGCAGGGCGCCGACTTCGATGCCGCGATTTTCATCGTAGGCACGCAAGGTCAGATTCTGGCACAGCGCCAGGGACTGACGGATTTCCTCAACCCGCTTCGCCTGACCCGCCGCCAGATACGACGCCTCCAGCCCCAGCGTGTCGTACTTGTTTTCGGCGATGTTTTCTTCGTGGGTCGCGGTTTCGTAAGCGGTTTGCGCGGCGCGCTCGGCGATGTCGAGGTCGATGCGCAGCTTGTCGAGAATCAACTGGTGGACGCTGTGTTTGTTCATGATCAATCGCAGAATTGCAAAACGTTGGCGCGGCTCTTTTCGGTCGGCGCGGTCTGGTCCTGCTGCAGCCAGAACTGGCATTTCGGGTTCGACGCATTACGCGAATTGGCGCGCGCCTGATCCAGTCGGGCCTGCTGTTCATTCTTGCGCAGGTTTTCTTCGTACTGTTGGAACAGCGGACTCTGCGGTGGAATGTCCGGCTGAACCTGCACGGGCGCCACAGCCGGGGGATTGACGCGCTGCTGCACCGCTTGCGCGACAGGGGCCAGTTGCTCGGGAAAGATAAAGCGCGAAAGCAGCCAGCAGGTCAGCGCAATCGCCAGGAACCCCAGCCACAGGCCCAGCGCAATGCTGCCGGTCAGATGCAGCGCGCTAAGCTGAACAGGCAAGGGACGACGGGGATTGGGACGGTAGGGCATGGCGGCCTCCTGGCGGATGGTTGCGGGCAAGCGGCGATTGTCGCACGAAGATTAATCGCCGTCGGCTCTTCTGCGCGAGCGCATTTATGCGGACAATCGAGGTTTTTTGCCAACGGGAGAACGGCATGCCTGAAGCGAAACCCCGCTGGGACATTTTTTGCACCGTGGTCGATAACTTCGGTGACATCGGCGTGACCTGGCGCCTGGCCCGGCAGCTGGTGGCCGAGCATGCCTTGCCGGTGCGCCTGTGGGTGGATGATCTGCGCGCGTTCGAGCGCCTCTGTCCTGAGATCGATGTCGATGTTGTGCAGCAATGGCAGCAGGGCGTCGAGGTGCGACAGTGGCCGAGCGTATGGCTGCACGCCGAGGCGGCCGACGTAGTCATCGCCGCCTTCGCCTGCCAACTGCCCACTGATTACATGGACAGCATGGCCGCACGGGAAACGCCACCGCTGTGGCTCAACCTCGATTATCTCAGCGCCGAAGACTGGGTCACCGGCTGCCACGGCTTGCCGTCGGTAAAATACAAAACGGTGCAGAAGTTCTTTTTCTTTCCAGGCTTCAAACCGGGCACCGGTGGCCTGCTGCGCGAACGCGGACTGCTCGAACAACGTCGCCAGTTTCAGCAGGATCGGCCGGCCCAGCGACATTTCCTGCAAGCCTTGGGCATCGATCCTGCTCCGGACGCGCAACTGATCTCGCTGTTTGCTTATGAAAACCCCGGGTTGGCCAGTTGGCTGGACGTGCTGGCGGCCGATGCGCGGCCGACTCACCTGCTGGTGCCGGAAGGGCGGATTCTCGGCGATGTGGCGCGCTGGCTGAATGTGGAAACCCTGACGGTCGGCGCGATTCATGTGCGCGAGTCCCTGACCGTGCAAGTGCTGCCGTTCGTCCGTCAGGATCAATACGACCACCTGCTCTGGTGTTGCGATTTCAACGCGGTGCGCGGTGAAGACTCATTCGTGCGCGCGCAATGGGCGGGGCGGCCGATGCTCTGGCACATCTATCAGCAGGACGATGACATCCATCTGGACAAGCTCGACGCTTTCCTCGCGCTCTACACTCACGGCCTTTCACCCGCTGCGGCGCAGGCGATGAACGGTCTGTGGCGAGCATGGAGCGCCGGGCAACCGATCGGCGAGCACTGGCTGGCGGTGCGAAATCATTGGCCGGAACTTGAGAAAAACGCCGAGGCATGGTGTCTGGAACAGGCCTTGCAGGCGGATCTTGCCACGGCGCTGGTACAGTTTTATGTAAATTGGATATGATACGCGGCCTAGATTTTTGTAAATCCCATCCAAATTCGGATATTCGCAATGAAAACTGGTAAAGAACTCAAACCCGGTACCGTGATCCGTATCGACAACGATCCTTGGCTGGTTCAGAAAGCTGAATTCACCAAGTCGGGCCGTAACAGCGCGATCATGAAGACCAAGCTGAAGAACCTGCTGACCGGTTACAAGACCGAAACCGTTTACGGTGCGGACGACAAACTGGACGACGTGATCCTGGATCGTAAAGAAGCCACCCTGTCGTTCATCAGCGGTGACACTTACACGTTCATGGACACCACTGACTACACCATGTACGAGCTGAACGCCGAAGACATCGAAAGCGTTCTGCCTTTCGTTGAAGAAGGCATGACCGACGTTTGCGAAGCCGTGTTCTTCGAAGAGCGTCTGGTTTCCGTAGAACTGCCGACCACCATCGTGCGTCAGGTTGACTACACCGAAGGCTCCGCTCGCGGTGACACTTCCGGCAAGGTGATGAAGCCTGCCAAACTGAAGAACGGTACCGAGCTGTCGGTTGCCGACTTCATCGAAATCGGCGACATGATCGAGATCGATACCCGCGAAGGCGGTTCCTACAAAGGCCGTGCGAAATAAGCACTGCTTTTTGCGGAAAGAAAAAACCCGACCATTGAGTCGGGTTTTTTTGTGCCTGTTAGAAACGCTCGGAACCCTGTGGGAGCGAGCTTGCTCGCGAAAGCAGTGTGTCCTTCAACGGCATGTTGTCTGACAGGACGCCTTCGCGAGCAGGCTCGCTCCCACAATGGGACGGTGGTTACTTCAAGTGTTGCTTCAGTTCTTCAGACGCCTGCAACATCGCCGAACGCACCGCCGGTACCTGGCTGACCACGTTGAGCAAACCGTAATCGTGAATCATGCCGTTGTAGCGCACCGACGTTACCGGAACCCCGGCCTCGTCGAGTTTGCGTGCGTAAGCTTCGCCTTCGTCACGCAGCACGTCGGCGCTGGCCGTCTGCACAAGTGCTGGCGGCAGGCCTTTGAGCTGTGCGGTGGTGGCGCGCAGCGGTGAGGCGTAGATCTCGTTGCGCTGCTTGGCGTCGGTGGTGTAGTTGTCCCAGAACCACTTCATCATGTTGCGGGTGAGGAAGTGCCCTTCGGCGTACTGGTTGTACGAACCGGTGTCGAAGTTGGCATCGGTCACCGGCCACAGCAGCACCTGGAATTTGATCGCCGGAGTGCCCTTGTCCTTGGCCATCAGCGCAACCACTGCGGCCATGTTGCCGCCGACGCTGTTGCCGGCCACGGCCAGGCGCTTGCCGTCGACATTGATCTCTTTGCCATGTTCCGCCACCCACTTGGTCGCAGCGTAGGCCTGGTTGATCGCCACCGGGTAATGCGCTTCCGGCGAAGGGGTGTAATTGACGAACACCGCCGCCGCCCCCGAACCGACCACGAGATCGCGCGCCAGACGTTCGTGAGTCGGGAAGTCCCCCAGCACCCAGCCGCCGCCGTGGAAGAACATGAACACCGGCAGCTCACCCTTGACCCCGGCCGGCCGGACGATGGTCAGGCTCAGCGGTTGGCCATCGACCTGGATGGTCTTCTCGCTGACATCGGCTTTGGGCAACGTCAACTTGACCCCGGACTGCGCGCCGACCAGCACGGCGCGGGCATCCTTGGGTGACAGCTGCTCGATCGGCTTGCCGCTGCCTGAATTCAGCGCATCGAGGAATGCCTGGGTGTTGTGTTCGACATCACCGGCGAAAGCGCTGTGTACCGACAGGGCGAGAAGGGTACCGGTCAAGACTTTGCTGAAGGTGTTCATGTTCATTTTTCCTTGTTCGGGCCGGGGGCTTGAGTGATTACACAGTCACGTGCAGACGCACATCGACGTTGCCACGGGTGGCGTTGGAGTACGGGCAGACCTGGTGAGCGGCGTCGACCAGCGACTGCGCATCGGCTTGTTCCAGGCCCGGCAGGCTGATGTGCAAATCAATGTCCAGACCGAAACCGCCAGGAATCTGACCGATGCCGACATGCGCGGTGATTGACGCGTCGTCAGGAATCTTGCGCTTGGTCTGGCTGGCGACGAATTTCAGTGCGCCGATGAAGCAGGCCGAGTAACCGGCAGCGAACAGTTGCTCAGGGTTGGTCGCCGCACCGCCAGCACCGCCGAGTTCTTTCGGGGTGGCCAGTTTGACGTCGAGTACGTTGTCGCTGGAGATCGCACGACCGTCACGGCCGCCAGTGGAAGTTGCGATTGCGGTGTAGAGAGTTTGCATGGTGTGAGCCTCATTGGTTGCGTTTTTGCGCGCTAATTGTTTGCGCGCTAAGTAGGTGTGAAGAGAATGTATAGCGCTAATGTTTAGCGCGCAAGATAAATTTTTAATAAAAATCGCATTTTGTTCAAGGGCATAGCGTGGAAGGGGCGGTTAAGGCTTGATTTAGAGCCCTTGACGAGGGAATGCAGGCGGGAAAAATATTTTTATTGGCGCTGAAATCACTGTGGGAGCGAGCCTGCTCGCGAAGGCGGTGGAACATTCAACGACTCGCTGTCTGATCGGACGCTTTCGCGAGCAGGCTCGCTCCCACAGGGGAATGTAGCGGGGCTTAATTCAGGCTGTCTTGCAGATGTCCGCGCAGCGCTTGCAGCTCGGCCTGCAACTTCTGCAGACGTTCAAGGGTGAAGCCACTGGCGCCAAGGATGCACTGCGGCACGGTCTGCGCCTTGTCACGCAAGGCGCGGCCTGCTGCGGTCAGTTCGACAATCACCACCCGCTCATCTTCGCGACTGCGGGTGCGGCTGAGCAGGCCTTCGGCTTCCAGGCGTTTGAGCAATGGCGTCAGCGATCCCGGATCGGTCAGCAGGCGTGCGCTGATTTCTCCGACAGTCAGACCGTCCTTCTCCCACAACACCATCATCGCCAGATATTGCGGATAGGTCAGGCCCAGCGCCTGCAACAGCGGCTTGTAGACCTTGGTCATCATCAGCGAGGTCGAGTGCAGGGCGAAGCACGCCTGATTGTCGAGCAGAAGGTCGTCGCAGTTGTCGCGTTCGCAAGTCATTGTCAAAGCCTTGATCGTTGATCGTTTTTTAATCTAGCGCTCGAATCTTTAAGGCGCCAGATAAATATGTCCGGCGTCAGTGCCGGGCGAATTGCCGTTGCAGCGCCAGATCCCACGGCGGCACCGGGCTGAAGCGGGTTTTCAGGTATTCCAGCAACAACCGACTGCGCGAATGGACCTGCTGTTCCATGCGCAGCGCGTAAATGCCGGTGGACTCCGGCGGCGGCAGGCCATTTTCACAAAACAGCGGCACCAGTTCGCCGCGCAGCAAGTATTCGCTGGCCAGCCAGGTCGGCAGGTGTGCGACGCCCAGACCCGCCGCCGCGCCACACGCCAGAGCTTCGGCATTGTTGGCGCTCAGCCGCACCCGCGATGGCCGGTGCAATTGCATTTGCCCGTCCACTTCGAATTTCCAGGCAAACGGCGGCGCAAGGCCCTCCCAGTCGAGCCCGTCGTGTTCACTCAACTGCGCCGGGTGCTCGGGCACGCCACGCTGCTTGAGATAGTCAGGGCTGGCGCAGGCGACGCGGACCATGCTCGCCAATGGCGTGGCGACCAGGCGCGAGTCAGCCAATTGGCCGGTACGCAGGACCAGATCGACCTTGCCCAGGCTGCTGCCGGCCATGTCGCTGAAGCTGTCGATCAGGTGCATCTGCACATCCAGTCCCGGATACAGCAGGAGAAAATCGGCAATCACCGGCGCCAGATGCCGCCGCCCGAAGGCTGCTGGCGCATCGATGCGGATCAGGCCTTCCGGTGCACTGCTCAACGACACCGCTTCGGCACGCGCCAGTTGCAACTCGGCGATGATCCGTCGCGCCCGTTCGGCAAAGGCCAGGCCGGCCGAAGTCGGCAGCACGGCATGGGTGCTGCGCACGAACAGCTGACTGCCGACGGCACTTTCCAGGCTGTCGATGCGCCGGGCTACAGCGGAAGGCGTCAGCGGATGGCGGCGCGAAGCGGCAGAAAAGCTGCCACTCTCCAGCACATCGAGAAACAGGCCGAGCTGATCGGTCAATTGGTTGGGATTCATGGAAACCACGCTTGTGCAAAATCGGCATAGCCATTGTGCGTTGCTATGCGTTTCCCCGCTAGGCGCGAGTGCGTAGCATTGGCCGCCTGTCGTTAGAGGATTACCGTTGTGATGGATTTTCTGTTGTACCTGCTGTTCGGCGCCGCCCTGGGCACATTGGGCGGGATCTTTGGCATTGGCGGTGGCTTGATTGCGATTCCGTTGCTTGGCGTGTGGTTTGGGCTTGATCAGCAAATCGCCCAGGGCACGGCACTGGTGATGGTGGTACCGAACGTGATGCTGGCGCTGTGGCGTTATCACCAGCGCAATCGCATCGAATTGCGCCATGCGCTGCCGCTGGCGGTGATGGGTTTCTGCTTTGCCTGGCTTGGCTCGATCTGGGCTGTGGGCATTGATGCGCAGACCATGCGCATCGGCTTTGTCGCCTTTCTGGTGGCGCTGTCGGCCTACAACCTGTTGAAGATGTTCGGCACACGACCAGCGCCGACTGCCGAGATGCGCTATTCGTGGCCGTGGTTGGGCGTGCTTGGCGCCGCCTCAGGGACCATGGGCGGCTTGTTCGGCGTCGGCGGCGCGGTGGTGGCCACTCCAGTGCTGACCAGCCTGTTCGGCACCAGCCAAGTGGTTGCTCAGGGATTGTCGCTGGCGCTGGCCCTGCCGAGCACTGGCGTAACCCTGGTGACCTATGCGGTGCACCACGAGGTCGATTGGACGATCGGCTTGCCTCTGGCCGTCGGAGGTCTGCTCAGCATCAGTTGGGGCGTGAAAGTTGCCCACGCCATGCCGGAAAAACTCCTGCGTGGGCTGTTCTGCGGTTTTCTGGTGCTGTGTGCGGTGATGCTCGCGTTTAAAGTTTGAAGCCCTCGACGATGTGCTCGGCCAGGCACTCGGTGATCGGCGACGGGTTGTTCAGATTGCGGATCAGCATGATGCTCGCCTCGGGCAGCAGCGGCAGATCTTCGGCGGCGCCAAGGATGCGCATGTCCGGGGTGATCAGGCTTTCCAGTTGCGCGGTGATCGCCAGCCCTGCGCTGACCACCGCCATCAGCGCCGACAGGCTGCTGCTGTTGTAGGCGATGCGGTAATCGCGACCCATCGCGTCTAGCGCATTGCACGCCCACAAGCGGCAGAAACAATCACTGTTGAACATCGCCAGGGGCAGCGGCGTCTGTTCGTGGGCGCTGAAATTCTGCGCCTCGGCCCAGACGAAGCGCTCCTTGCGCAGCAACTGGCCGATCTCGTTGCCCGGCTCACGGGTGACGATCGATAAGTCCAGATCAGTGCGTTGCAGCAACTGCTTGCTCGACTCGCAATGCACTTCGATCTGGATCAGCGGATAGAACTGCGCGAACCGCGACAGGATCCCCGGCAGAAAACGCATCACATAATCATCCGGCGTACCGATGCGCACGGTGCCGACCATGTGCGGCTCGCGCAGGGTGTTGAACACCTCACTGTGCAGTTTGAGGATGCGCCGCGCGTAACCGAGCAGCACTTGGCCTTCAGCTGTCAGCCGCACCTGACGGCCATCGCGCTCGAACAACTGGCGCTGCAACACGTCTTCTTCCAGGCGTTTCATCTGCATGCTCACCGCCGACTGGGTGCGATTGACCATCTCGCCAGCACGGGTGAAACCGCCTTGATCGGCAATCGCGACAAAGGTGCGCAGGACATCGGTATCGATACTGGGGTAGGCGGACAATTGATGAATCTCCGTGATGCATGCCATCAGAAACATTCGTTGGATTGATCTTAGCGCCAGCGCGAAACTTGAGCCATCCACAAAAGGAGGCAAGACGATGAAAGGTCAAAGAGAGTATGCAAGCGAAGAACAGCTGGCCGGCCACGGCCATATCGTGTCCGATCTGCTGCACAAATTCAGCCGCTGGTATGAGCTGCATCGTGAACGGGAAATGCTCGCCGGTCTGAGCGATGAGGCGCTGAAGGACATCGGCATCAGCCGCGCCGATGTCGAACACGAAACCGTGCGGCCGTTCTGGGACGACCCGATGCATAAATGATGAGGCTATCGCTACACAAACCCCTTTCAGGTGAGGTAGGTTGCGAGCAGACATGGAGGAATAAATGCCCGCGACAGTGTCCTTTTCCCTCAAACAGGCGCGACGTCTGGCGCTGGCTGCCCAAGGGTTCAACGGGCGCCAGCCGCCGAACGTCAATGCCAGTCATCTCAACCGGCTGATCGAACGGCTGGGCCTGCTGCAAATCGATTCCGTCAATGCCGTGGTGCGCTCGCACTACCTGCCGCTGTTTTCCCGTCTCGGTTCCTACCCCTCTGACTTGCTCGATCAGGCTGCCTGGAGTTCGGGGCGTCGGCGCACGCTGTTCGAATACTGGGGCCATGAAGCGTCGCTGTTGCCGCTGTCGATGTACCCGTTGCTGGGTTGGCGCATGCAACGCGCCAAGCGTGGCGAAGACATCTATCAGCAATTGGCGAGGTTTGGTCGCGAACAACAGGAAACCATCCGCCGCGTGCTGACTGCGGTTGAGGAGCGGGGCGCGCTGGGTGCCGGCAGTCTGTCGACCCGCGAAGACAAGGCCGGGCCATGGTGGGACTGGAGTGCCGAGAAACATGCGCTGGAATGGTTGTTCGCCGCCGGTGAGGTCACAGTGGCGGGGCGACGCGGTTTCGAGCGCTTGTACGATTTGCCCGAGCGAGTGATTCCTGCGGCGATCCTGCAACAGCCCACGCCGGACGAGGCCGAGGCGCAACGCGGTTTGCTGTTGCATGCGGCGCAAGCATTGGGCGTTGGTACGGAAAAAGACCTGCGTGATTACTTTCGCCTGAGCCCTGCGGATGCTCGGCCGCGTCTGGCTGAGTTGGTTAAAGCTGGTCAATTGCAGATGTGTGAAGTCGCCGACTGGCGGCAGATCGCCTATTGCCTGCCGGCGCCCAAAGTGCCGCGCAAGGTCATTGCCAGTGCGCTGCTGTCGCCGTTCGACTCGCTGATCTGGGAGCGCAGCCGCATCGAGCGTTTGTTCGATTTCCGCTATCGTTTGGAAATCTATACACCGCAGCCCAAGCGGGTTTACGGCTATTACGTGCTGCCGTTTTTGCACAACGAGCGGATCGCCGCGCGGGTTGATCTGCGCGCCGAACGGGCGGCAGGGCAGTTGGCGGTGCATGCGGTGCACGAGGAAGAACCGGGGCTGGACGAGGAGGGCATGCTGGCGCTGGCGCTGAATTTGCGGCGGATGGCGGGTTGGCTGGGGCTTGAGCGGGTGCAGTTGAATTGTCAGCGCGAGAGTGCGGCTCGGTTGCGGGTGGCATTGGCGCGGATTGAGGTTGCCTGAGCCGGCGCTTTCGCGAGCAGGCTCGCTCCCACAGGGAAACGCATTGCAAATGTGGGAGCGAGCTTGCTCGCGAAGATGGCGACTCGGTCTAGCGCCGGACTTGCTTCAGGGTCTCGGCAATCAAAAACGCCAATTCCAGCGACTGATCGGCATTCATCCGCGGATCACAGTGGGTGTGATAACGATCGGACAAGCCGTCCTCGGTAATCGGTCGGGCGCCGCCGATGCACTCGGTGACATTCTGTCCGGTCATCTCGATATGGATGCCGCCGGCATAGCTGCCTTCCGCTTCGTGCACCTGGAAGAACTGCTTCACCTCGCCAAGGATCTGCGCGAAGTCACGTGTCTTGTAGCCGCTGCTGGCCTTGATGGTGTTGCCGTGCATCGGATCGGAGCTCCACAGCACCTGCTTGCCTTCGCGCTGTACCGCGCGGATCAGTGCCGGCAGATGATCGCCGACCTTGTTCGCACCCATCCGCGCGATCAGGTTCAAGCGGCCCGGATCGTTGTCCGGGTTGAGCACGTCGATCAGGCGGATCAGGTCATCAGGATTCATGCTCGGTCCGACCTTGACGCCGATCGGGTTGTTCACCCCGCGCAGGAACTCGACGTGCGCGCCGTCGAGCTGGCGGGTGCGGTCGCCGATCCACAGCATGTGCGCCGAGCAATCGTAGTAATCGTTGGTCAGGCTGTCGCGGCGGACGAAGGCTTCTTCGTAGTTCAGCAGCAACGCTTCGTGGGCGGTGAAGAAACTGGTTTCGCGCAGTTGCGGCGAGCTGTCCATGCCGCAGGCGCGCATGAACGCCAGGGTTTCATCGATGCGGTCGGCGAGGTGGCTGTACTTCTCGGCCAGCGCCGAGTTGGCGATGAAATCCAGGTTCCACTTGTGCACTTGATGCAGGTCGGCAAAACCGCCCTGGGCGAAAGCGCGCAACAGGTTCAAGGTTGCTGTGGACTGATGATAGGACTGCAGCAAACGCTCCGGATCCGGCACGCGGCTCTTTTCGTCGAAGCCGATGCCGTTGACGATGTCGCCACGGTAGGCCGGCAGGGCTACGCCGCCGATGGTTTCGTCGTTGGCCGAACGCGGTTTGGCGAACTGGCCGGCCATGCGCCCGACCTTGACCACCGGGCAGCCAGCGGCGAAGGTCATGACGATTGCCATTTGCAGCAACACTTTGAAGGTGTCGCGGATCTTCGCGGCGGAGAATTCGGCGAAGCTTTCCGCGCAATCGCCGCCCTGCAACAGAAACGCGCGACCCTGGGTGACTTCGGCGAACTGGCGGCGCAGCTCGCGCGCTTCGCCGGCGAACACCAGCGGCGGATAGCTGGCCAGGGTCTGCTCGACCTGGCGCAGATGCGCGGCGTCGGGGTATTGCGGTTGTTGCTGGATCGGCAGGGCGCGCCAGCTGTCAGGGCTCCACGGTTGGCTCATCACGGTCTCGAAGTTCGTACGCAGGGAAGCGCCATGTTAGCAGCAATTAGTGCGTGACCTGCTCCCGCCCCATCGCTGACAATCGCCGCTTTGCCACGGCGCCACAGCGGTGCCATCGCGTCACCGCGCCCGGTGACCATCAGGAGACGAAATGACTGAGGAGCGCGTCGAGCATCTGCTCGCCGAAGTACAGGATGAGTTCGGCGTGATTCGCGTGCTGGAAGTGGCCGATTACCGCTTTCTCGAGTTCGGCGATGCGATCGAGCAGAGCTGCGTGTTCACTGCCGACCCGAGCTGGCTGGAATACGACTACACCCGCGCGATGCTGATCGGCGCGCTGTGCCTCGAGCAGCCGGAGAGTGCGCTGTTTCTCGGTTTGGGCGCGGGCACGCTGACCCAGGCTTGCCTGAAGTTTCTGCCGCTGGAAGACGTCGAAGCCATCGAACTGCGCCCGGACGTGCCGCGCCTGGCCATCGAATATCTCGGTCTGGATGATGATCCGCGTTTGTACATCCGCGTCGGCGATGCGCTTGAACTGCTGCCGACTGCCGAGCCGGCGGATCTGATTTTCGTCGACCTCTATACCGATGTCGGTCCCGGTGTCGGGCATCTGGCCTGGAGTTTTCTCGGCGATTGTCAGAAGCGCCTGAATCCGGGCGGCTGGCTGGTGATCAACCAGTGGGCCACCGACGATGGCAAGCCACTGGGCGCGGCGTTGTTGCGCGGGCTCTATCACCGGCATTACTGGGAGCTGCCAGTGAAGGAGGGCAACGTGATTCTGATCGTTCCGGCGGATCTCGATCAGGCGCTGGACATGCAGGCGCTGACCCAACGAGCCGAAGCGCTGGCGCCGCAGCTGGGTTATTCGTTGCAGTCGTTGATCAACGCGATTCGCCCGGCCACCTGAGCCGGCAGTACCGCCCCCTTCGCGAGCAGGCTCGCTCCCACATTTGAAATGCGTTCGACCTGTGGGAGCGAGCCTGCTCGCGAAAAGGCCCTGACAGGCAGCAGAATCTTCAGATGCCTTTGAAGATCCCTGGCCGCCGCTCCACCAACGATCGCACCCCCTCCCGGGCATCTTCAGTGGCGAGCAACTTCTTCACCAGCGCCGGTAACGCCTGCGCCGCCGCTGTCTCACCCTCATAACGCGCCTGTCTCGCTGACATCAAGGTCGCCTGCACGCCCAGCGGTGCCTGCCGGGCAATCCGTTCGGCCAGCTCGATCGCGCGGGGCAGCAAATCTTCGCTGGCCATCACTTCCTGGACCAAGCCCAGATGCAACGCATCGTGGGCATCGAACTCATCGCCGGTGAGCAACCAGCGCATCGCGTTGCCCCAGCCGGCAATCTGCTGGAAACGCAAAGTCGCGCCGCCAAACGGAAAGATCCCACGCTGCACTTCCATCTGCGCGAAGCGGGTATTGCTCGCGCACAGGTTGATGTCCGCCGCCAGCATCAGCTCGATGCCGATGGTCAGGCAGTAACCCTGCGCGGCGACGATGACCGGTTTGCTCACCCGTGGGCCGACGAAAACGCCCCAGGGATCGCAGCCGCCGCTCGGAACCTGCCAACCTTCGGCCAGCGCCGCGCTGGCATTGACCAGATCGAGCCCGGCGGTGAAGTGTTCGCCATGGCCGAACACCACGGCGACCCGCGCTTCGCGGTCGGCTTCGAACTCGCCGTAGGCCAGGCTCAGGTCGTTGAGCAGGTCGATATCGAAAGCGTTGCGCTTGGCCGCCCGATCGAGGCCGATCAAGTGCACATGACCACGACGTTCTCGGCTGACGCGGCCGGCGCAGGGCTGATTCATGGCTAAATCCTCAAGCGGGAAGGGCGGGTGCGCGGCGCTTTGCCGCAGGTCGGTGAACCGTTTAAGCGTCATCGCCCGCAGGGCCGGGCCTTTGCAAAATAGACCGTTGCGCGATTATCCGCAAAACCCCGTTACACGGCGGTGACACACGGATAAGGGCCACAAAAAAAGCTCCCTTTTCGGGCGAAATCCGGTATAGTGCGCGCCGGCCTTTAACCGGGCCGCGTTTAGGTAGCGCATTTCCCGAAGTCAGCTTCGGCTGCACGTCCGCATTGCGGGCTCTTCCTTGACGATTCATCTTCATTCATTCGTTTTCGCAAATCCCCGCCGACAAAGCTGCCAGGGCGACTCTTGAGTCTCAACACGGCATGCGCAGCTTTGGAGCATGGGTCTTTGCGGATGCACTTAGAGGCAGACCCATGACCCAGGAAACCGGCGGATTCGCCGCTTTTAATCTCAACCCGAATATTCTTGCAGCCGTCGCAGCGACTGGCTACGAAGAGCCTTCGGCGATTCAGCAGCAATCGATCCCGATCATCATGGCCGGCCAGGACATGATTGGCCAGGCGCAAACCGGTACCGGTAAAACCGCCGCGTTCGCACTGCCTATTCTGCACCGCATCGATCCTGCCAAGCGCGAACCGCAAGCCCTGATCCTGGCGCCAACCCGAGAGTTGGCGCTGCAAGTAGCAACCGCTTTTGAAACCTACGCCAAGCAAATGCCAGGCGTCACCGTCGTGGCTGTCTACGGCGGCGCGCCGATGGGCCCGCAACTCAAGGCAATCCGTAATGGCGCACAGATTGTTGTCGCTACTCCGGGTCGTCTGTGCGACCACCTGCGTCGCGACGAGAAAGTCCTGTCGACCGTGAACCATCTGGTTCTCGACGAAGCTGACGAAATGTTGAAGCTGGGCTTCATGGATGACCTGGAAGTCATCTTCAAGGCTCTGCCATCGACCCGCCAGACCGTGCTGTTCTCGGCGACCCTGCCGCAGTCGATCCGCGCCATTGCCGAACGCCATCTGCGCGATCCGCAACACGTCAAGATCCAGACCAAGACCCAGACAGTTACCGCGATCGAACAGGCTCACCTGTTGGTTCACGCTGACCAGAAAACCTCGGCCGTACTCAGCCTGCTGGAAGTCGAAGACTTCGACGCGCTGATCATGTTCGTGCGCACCAAGCAAGCGACCCTGGACCTGGCCAGCGCCCTCGACGCCAAAGGCTACAAAGCCGCTGCGTTGAACGGTGACATTGCCCAGAACCAGCGTGAGCGCGTGATCGACTCGCTCAAGGATGGCCGCCTGGACATCGTTGTCGCGACCGACGTTGCTGCCCGTGGTCTGGACGTTCCGCGCATCACTCACGTATTCAACGTTGACATGCCGTACGACCCGGAATCCTACGTGCACCGTATCGGCCGTACCGGCCGTGCCGGTCGCGAAGGTCGTGCACTGCTGCTGGTGACTCCACGTGAGCGCCGCATGCTGCAAGTGATCGAGCGCGTAACCGGTCAGAAAGTTGCCGAAGTACGCCTGCCAGACGCTCAAGCCGTTCTCGATGCTCGCATCAAGAAACTGACCAACAGCCTGTCGCCGCTGGTCGCTGATGCCGAATCGACTCACGGTGAACTGCTTGATCGCCTGACTGCCGACATCGGTTGCACCCCGCGTGCACTGGCTGCTGCGCTGCTGCGCAAGGCTACCAACGGTCAAGCGCTGAACCTGGCCGCGATCGAGAAGGAACGTCCACTGGTGCCGAACAACGCACCGCGTGGCGACCGTCCTGAGCGTTCCGGTGATCGTCCTGATCGTGGTGACCGCGAGCGTCGCGCGCCAATGCCTTTGGGCGAAGGCCGTGCTCGTTGCCGTACCGCGCTGGGTGCGCGTGACGGTATCGCTGCGAAAAACCTGCTGGGCGCCATCCTCAACGAAGGCGGTCTGGCCCGTGAAGCGATCGGTCGCATCCAGGTGCGTGACAGCTTCAGCCTCGTCGAACTGCCGGAAGAAGGTCTGGAAAAACTCCTGACCAAGCTGAAGGACACTCGCGTGGCTGGTAAGCAGCTCAAGCTGCGTCGCTACCGCGAAGATTGATCCGCCCTTGGGCTGATTGATCGAACATAAAAAATCCCCGACTGGTTCGGGGATTTTTTTTGCCTGTTCATTGGCTACTGTGGGAGCGAGCCTGCTCGCGAAGGCCTCAACCGAAGCGATAAATATCCATACCCAGCGCCCCCATCGTGAAACCCTGATGCGCCACGCTGAAAACCCCGCCCGCACCGCGAGCAAAATACAACGGCAACAAATGCTCATCACTGGGGTGACTGCGCACGGCATTCGGCGCCTGCTGGCGATAATCATGCAGCGCCGTTTCATCGTCGGCCGCCAGTTTGTCGATCATCCAGTCACGAAAATCCCGCGCCCACGGTTCAATGCTTTCCGGGCCGGCATGCCAGTCCAGCTCGCGGAGGTTGTGGGTGATGCTGCCGGAGCCGATCAACAGAATGCCGTGTTCGCGCAGGCTCGCCAGCGCACGGCCAACCCGGGTCTGCAACGCCGGTCCGCCGCGACTCGGCAACGAAACCTGCACCACCGGAATATCGGCCTGCGGATACATCAAAAACAGCGGCACCCAGACACCATGATCGAACGGTCGTTGCGGATCGAGCCGCGCCGGCAGGTCATTGGTGTTCAACCGCTCAGCCACCTCTGCGGCCAATTGCGGATTACCCGGGGCCGGGTACTGAACTTCAAACAGCGCACGGGGGAAACCGCCGAAGTCGTGCCAGGTTTCCGGATGCGGGTGGCTGCTGACCAGCAGTTCCTGGCTTTCCCAGTGTGCAGAGACGATGACGATGGCTTTGGGACGCGGCAGTTCGGCGGCCAGTCGCGCCAGTGCCGGGCCGCTGGCACCGGGCTCCAGCGCCAGCATCGGTGAACCGTGGGAGATAAACAGGCTGGGCAACATGGACGGGCTCCTGAGCGCTAAGATGAACCATCTTCAGTCAGATCATCGATCTGAATCCAATATAAGTTTCTGCGGTTTTTCATCGGTTTTTCGGGAGTGATCCATGCAGCCTGAGTTTTGGTACAAGAAATGGGATTCGAACCAGATCGGCTTTCATCAGGCCGAGGCCAACCCGTATTTGCAGCGTTACTGGCCGGAGCTGGCGATTGCACCGTCGGCGCGTGTGCTGGTGCCGCTGTGCGGGAAGAGTCTGGATCTGCTCTGGCTTGCCGGGCAGGGACACCAGGTGATTGGGGTTGAGCTAGCCGAAAAGGCTGTCGAGGAGTTTTTCAGCGAACATCAGTTGCAGCCGCAGATCAGCGATAAGGGGGCATTCAAGGTTTATCGCACTGTTGCGTTCGAATTGTGGTGCGGTGATTTTTTTGCGCTGACGGCAGAGGATGTTGCCGGTTGCACGGCGCTGTACGACCGCGCCGCGTTGATTGCCTTGCCGGACGCCATGCGCCAGCGCTACGCGGAGCATCTGCAACAGTTGCTGGCGTCGGAGATGAAAGGGCTGGTGATTACCCTGGATTACGATCAGTCGCAGATCCCGGGACCGCCGTTTGCGGTGAGTGATGATGAGGCGCAGCGGCTGCTGGGCCAGGGTTGGCAGCTGGAGAAACTGGAAGAGCGGGATATTCTGGCTGAGAGCCCGAAGTTTCTGCAGGGCGGGGTTGAGTGGTTGGTGGAGCGGGTTTATCGGGTTTCTTCCAGATAGTTTTCTGTCAGCAGCTCCGGCGTCTTCGCGAGCAGGCTCGCTCCCACAGGGGAATGCATTCCAAAGGTGGGAGCGAGCCTGCTCGCGAAAGGGACTTTGCTGACAACGCATGATCTGAAGATACAAAAAAAGGCCCGCATCGCTGCGGGCCTTCTTTTTCACTTCGGTCAAATCAACCGCGACGACGCAGTGCGTCAATACGCTCTTCCAGCGGCGGGTGGCTCATGAACATGCGGGCGAAGCCCTGTTTGATGCCACCGTTGATGCCGAAGGCGTTCAGGGTGTCGGGCATGTGCACCGGCAGGCCCTGTTCGGCACGCAGGCGTTGCAGAGCGCCAATCATCGCGCTGGTACCGGCCAGGCGGGCGCCGGCTTCGTCGGCACGGAATTCGCGCTTGCGCGAGAACCACATGACGATTGCGCTGGCGAGGATGCCCAGCACCAGTTCGGCGAAGATGGTCGCCACGTAATAGGCGATGCCCTGGCCTTCTTCGTTCTTGAAGATGACCTTGTCGACGAAGTTACCGATGATCCGCGCGAAGAACATCACAAAAGTGTTCACCACGCCCTGGATCAGCGCCAGCGTGACCATGTCACCATTGGCGACGTGACCGATTTCGTGGGCCAGTACGGCTTTCACTTCATCGGGCGAGAATCGCTCGAGCAGGCCCTGGCTGACCGCGACCAGCGCGTCGTTCTTGTTCCAGCCGGTAGCGAAAGCATTCGCTTCGTAGGCCGGGAAAATCCCGACTTCAGGCATCTTGATCCCGGCTTCGCGGGACAATTGCTCGACCGTTTGCAGCAGCCATTGCTCATGACGGGTGCGTGGCTGGCTGATGATTTGCGTGCCGGTGCTCATCTTCGCCATCCACTTGGAGATGAACAGCGAGAACAGCGAGCCGGCGAAACCAAAGACCGCACAGAAGACCAGCAGCTGACTGAGGTCGAGGTCGACCCCGTTGGCCGCCATGAACCCGTTGAAGCCGAACAGGCTCAGGGTGATGCTGGCTATCAGCACGACCGCCAGGTTAGTGGCCAAAAACAGCAGGATGCGCATCATGGTTGTAGAACTCTCCTCAAGCTAAAGATGTAGCGTACTGCGGGGTATATAAGGTGCGGCACCGGGCTATTCAACCGAGTGACTATTTCAAACTGTGTCCTACAGCGGTTTCCTGAGCAAAAAGAAAATTCCCACCCTCGATTCCGACACGGATGACACAGCCTTTCGCCCCGCCGCCATTAGGTCAGATACGTCTGTACGGCTCGCATCGCAAGTGTAGAAGGGCTGCAAAGGCGCGGAACAAAGATGTGTTGCTGAATCAGACAGTGCGCAACAGCCAATCCGTTGCGCACTGCTGGCCCATTACTGGCGGTAGGACTTGAGGAAGTTGCCGATGCGGCCGATGGCCATTTCCAGATCATCGACGCGGGGCAGGGTGACCACGCGGAAGTGATCCGGCCACGGCCAATTGAATGCCGTGCCCTGCACCACCAGCAGCTTCTCGGAAAGCAGCAGATCAAGCACGAATTTCTCGTCGTTATGGATCGGGCAGACCTTCGGGTCGATTTTCGGGAACGCGTACAACGCGCCCATCGGCTTCACGCAGCTGACGCCGGGAATATCGTTGAGCAACTCCCAGGTGCGATTGCGCTGCTCCAGCAGGCGACCCTGCGGCAGCACCAGATCGTTGATGCTCTGGTAGCCGCCCAGCGCCGTCTGGATCGCGTGCTGGCTCGGCACGTTGGCGCACAGGCGCATGTTGGCCAGCATGTCGATGCCTTCGATGTAGCTCTGCGCGTTGTGTTTCGGCCCGGAGATGGCGATCCAGCCGGAGCGGAAACCGGCCACGCGGTAGGATTTCGACAGGCCGTTGAAGGTCAGGCAGAGCAGGTCCGGGGCCAGCGAAGCGGTGCAGATGTGCACGGCGTCGTCATAAAGAATCTTGTCGTAGATCTCGTCGGAGAACACCACCAGATTGTGCGCACGGGCGATTTCCAGCATGCCCAGCAACACTTCCTTCGAGTACACCGCACCGGTCGGGTTGTTCGGGTTGATGATCACCATGGCCTTGGTGTTCGGGGTGATCTTGGCCTTGATGTCGGCCAGATCCGGGAACCAGTCGGCGCCTTCGTCGCACAGATAATGCACAGCGTTACCGCCAGCGAGGCTGACGGCAGCGGTCCACAGCGGATAGTCCGGGGCTGGCACCAGCACTTCGTCGCCGTTATTGAGCAGCGCCTGCAGCGACATCACGATCAGCTCGGACACACCGTTGCCCAGATAGATGTCTTCGATGCCGACACCTTCAACCTGCTTCTGCTGGTAGTACTGCATCACCGCCTTGCGCGCGCTGAACAGGCCTTTGGAATCGCTGTAGCCCTGCGCGGTCGGCAGGTTGCGGATCACGTCCTGGAGGATTTCGTCCGGCGCTTCGAAACCAAACGGCGCCGGGTTGCCGATGTTCAGCTTGAGGATGCGCTGGCCTTCCTCTTCCAGTCGTTTGGCGTGCTTGAGCACCGGGCCGCGAATGTCGTAGCAGACGTTGGCGAGCTTGTTCGATTTGCTGAACTGCATGGCGATGTGATCCCGAAAATGAACGATCCAGGCGGCAAATGGACAACCGTACTGGGATTGCTGCGTCTTCGCACAGGCGGAGGTCTGGCGCTTTTGCGCTCAGAATCCGTTTGAATGCGCCCGGTCTGGCTGCCAGACTGGCGCGTGACGAGGCGCAATCATACGTGCCGCCCGATCCGTGGAAAAGGTACAGATCGGGCTTTTTCAGCCGCTGAGGTGTGATGATGGAAAAGTTGCAGAAAACCCTGGAAGAATGGCGTGCCATGCTCGACCCCGAGCAGTACAACGTCTGCCGTCTGAGTGCCACCGAGCGTCCGTTCTCGGGCAAATACAACGACACCAAAACCGACGGTGTCTACCACTGTGTGTGCTGCAACGAGCCTTTGTTCGATTCGAAGACCAAATTCGACTCCGGCTGCGGCTGGCCGAGCTTTTACGCGCCGATCGGCGATAGCGCGATGGCTGAGATCCGCGACACCAGCCACGGCATGATTCGCACCGAAGTGAAATGCGCGCGCTGCGATGCGCATCTGGGGCACGTATTCCCGGATGGCCCGCCACCGACGGGCCTGCGTTATTGCATCAACTCGGTGTGCCTGAATCTCGAGCCGCGCGAATAACCGAAACAGGCGACATTGCGTCGCCTTTTTATCGAGCAATTAGATTGCACGCAATTCAATTGCTCGTTATGTTTGCGCCTTCCTCACCATTGCGGAGCCGACCCATGAGCGACAACCTGCTGAATATCCCGTGCACCACCATCAAGGGTGAGCAAAAGACTTTGGCCGATTTCGCCGGTAAAGCGGTGCTGGTGGTCAATACCGCGAGCAAGTGTGGCTTCACTCCGCAATACAAGGGCCTCGAAGAACTCTGGCAGACCTACAAGGACCAGGGGCTGGTGGTACTGGGTTTTCCGTGCAACCAGTTCGGCAAGCAGGAGCCGGGCAATGAGGGCGCCATCAGCGAGTTCTGCGAACTGAATTTCGGCGTCAGCTTCCCGCTGTTCAAAAAGATCGACGTCAACGGCGCCGATGCTCACCCGCTGTTCGTGCAGTTGAAGAAGCGCGCCCCGGGCCTGCTCGGCTCGCAGGGCATCAAGTGGAATTTCACCAAGTTCCTCATCGGCAAGGATGGCCAGTTGGTCAAGCGTTTCGCCCCGACGACCAAACCGCAGGACCTGAGCGGCGAGATCGAAGCTTTGCTGAAATGAGTCAGCCGGGTGATTCGCTGAAGCTCGACAGCCAGTTGTGCTTCAAGCTGTACGCGGCCTCGCGGGCGGTGATTCGTGCCTACAAGCCGATGCTCGATCAGTTGGGCCTGACGTATCCGCAGTACCTGGCGATGCTGGTGCTGTGGGAATGGCAGGATGCTGCGCCGGAGCAACCGACGGTCAAGGCCTTGGGCGAACGTCTGGCGCTGGACTCGGGGACATTGACGCCATTGCTCAAGCGTCTGGAGCAGAGCGATCTGGTCCGGCGTCGGCGCTCGGCGCGCGACGAACGTGAGATGCATCTGAGCCTGACGCCTGCCGGAGCCGCATTGCGCGAGCGGGTCGGTCCGCTGAAAGCGCGCCTGCTCTGCGACAGTGGCGTTGATCTGGACCGACTCAATGATTTGCGCGCCGGCCTCGATCACTTGCTCGGGCAAATCAAAGCGCTGGCGTAGTCGGCATCCACTGATCGAGCAGCGCGGCGAGTTCTTCGCGGCGAAACGGTTTGGCCAGATAGTCACTCATGCCCGCCGCGCGGCAGCGTTCGCGTTCCTCGGACATGGCATTGGCGGTCAGCGCGACAATCGGCAGATTCGGCCAGCGCCCGCTCTGGCGAATCTGCCGACTGGCTTCATAGCCATCCATCACCGGCATGTTGCAGTCCATCAGCACCAGATCGAAATCGGCAAACTCCAGCTGATCCAGCGCCTCGGCGCCATGCCCCGCCACCACCACATCGCAGCCAAGCTTGCCAAGCATGCCTTTTGCCACCAGTTGATTGACCGGGTTGTCCTCGACCAGCAGCACCTTGCCCCGGCGCGCGGACGGCGAGGCGTCCGCTTGCGCTTCGGTGAGGGCGGCGACCTCCGGTTGCAGAATCCGTCGCAGATGCTGGTACAGCGCGTTGCGCGCCAGCGGCCGGGCCTGCTGCTGCAAGGGGGCGAGGGCGGCGGCTTCTTCGCTGGGCAGAAAACTGCCGTAAGCAGTCACCAGCAGAATCGGCGCGGTGATGCTCGGGCGCAGACCGAACAGGCATTCCGGACAATCGGTGATCAGCACATCCGGATTCAGGCCCAGCAGCGAATCATCAATAGTGCGCTGCGTGTATTCCAGGCCCCACACCGGCAACAGGCTTTTCAGCAATTCCGCCAGGCCACTGCTGGCTGCAGTAATGGCGAGGACCTTGCCACGTAACGGCTGGGGAGGGAGGGCGCGAGTGTGGCAGGGCAGTGGCAGCTCGGCACAGAACTGGCTGCCAAAACCGCTTTCGGAGCTGATGGTCAGGCGCCCCTGCATCGCTTCGCACAGGTTATATGTCAGCGCCAACCCCAGCCCGGTGCCGCCGTACTGACGGGTGATACCAGCGCCGGCCTGGGTGAACGGCTGGAAGATTTTCACCTGCGCTTCCTGGGCGATGCCGATGCCGGTGTCGCAGACTTCGATGCGCACGCCGCCCTTGTGTGCCGACAGGCGCACATCGACCCGACCGAAACGGGTGAATTTCAGCGCATTCGACAGCAGGTTGCTGACGATCTGCCGCACTCGGGTCGGGTCGCCCAGCACCAGCGCCGGGAAGTGCGGCTCGATCAGGCAGGTCAGCTCTACGCTCGGCGCGGCGTTCTGCGAGAGCAGGTTGGCGGTGTCTTCGATCAGCGAGCCGAGGTCGAACGGGATGTTTTCCAACTCCAGTTGCCCGGCGTCGAATTTCGACAGGTCGAGAATATCGTTGAGCAGTTCCACCAGCACCTTGCCCGAGTCGTGGGCGATCGACAGTTGTTGCTGCTGCTCGGCGTTGAGCGGGCCGTCCAGTGACAGTGCGATCATCCCCAGCAAACCGTTGAGCGGTGTGCGGATTTCATGGCTCATGTTGGCCAGAAACGCCGAACGCGCTTCGGCCATGTCCAGCGCAGTGCGGCGGGCCACTTCGAGCTCTTCGTTGGATTGACTGAGGCGGGCGTTGATTGCCTTGAGTTCGGCGGTGCGCGCCGAGACGATGTCTTCCAGTTGCGCGAGGTATTCGGTCAGGCGATTTTCCGCGGTGCGCCGTTGCTGGATTTCGGTGGCGATGTTCTCGAACTGCTGATTGGCGACCTTGACCAGCACGCCGATCTCATCGTTGCCGTGGCCGGCCGGGCACTCAAGCGTGGTCGGCTCGGCGCTGCGCGGGTCGCGACCGCTGAGCTCACGAATGACCCGCACCAGTGGTTTGGTCAGCATCACGTAGAACAGCGCCAGGAGGATACCGGTCAGCAGCAGACTGCGGGCGAAACCGTTGAGCAGGGTGACTTCCGCGCGGCGCAAGAAGCGGCTGCCAAAGGCGTAAGTGTCGACTTCCAGTTTGAGGACGCCGAGGGATTCGTTGGGCAAATGGTCGAGGTACAGGCGATCTTCGAAATGACGCTTGGCGCCGAACAGGAAGTCGCTGATCAGCCGATAGCTGCTCTGCAGTTCCGGGCGTTTGACGTTGGCCAGGACGGTCTCGTTGTTGTCGATCAGTTGCGCGGCGATGATCGCCGGCGAGCGCAGCAGGCCGAGGGTGAGCTCCTGCGCCAGTTCGGCATCAATGTTGTAGGCGATGCGCGAGGCCGGATTGTGGCTGATTTCCAGCAGTGCGAGGATTTCCCGGTTGATGGAAGCGTCTTCGCTGGCATAATCGATGCCGATCTGCAGCAGACTGAGCAGGGTGCCCAGAATGAACCCGACCAGCACGGTAAGCCTGGCTTGCTTGTAAGACAGCCGGTGGGTGAATTTGATATCCATGGGTTGTTGAACCACTTCCGTTTCCCTTCGCTGCTCAAGCATAGTCGATCATGCAGGGATACCGAGGTTCCCGAATCGCCTTGTAACAAGGCTTGCTGAGGCGATTTTATCTGTGTGTCGTCGCTGGATCGTCATCATCACTGTGAAAGTGCCCGAGGAGAAGACGTGGATTCCCGATTGAATGCTTTTCTTGAACGCGCCGAGTCGGTTCTGGCGCGAATCGAACCACTGTTGCCGGCACCGCGCCCCGTCATTGACTGGAACACATGCCTGGCAGCGCGCTGGCAGCGTGACGGTCGCAGCGGCTACCTGTTGCCGCTGGAAGTCAGCCTCGACATGCGTCTGTCCGACCTGATCGGCGTCGACCGGCAGTTGGAGCAGTTGGGGCGCAACACACAACAATTTCTTGATGGCATGCCGGCCAACCACGCCTTGCTCTGGGGCTCGCGCGGTACCGGCAAGTCTTCGCTGGTGCGTGCGTTGCTGGCCGAGCACGCCGCTGCCGGCCTGCGTCTGATCGAGATCGAACGCGATCACTTGGCTGACCTGCCACGGGTGGTCGAGCAAGTCGCCAAATTGCCGCAACGTTTCGTGCTGTTCTGCGATGACCTGTCGTTCGAATCCGGCGAAGGCGACTACCGCGTGCTGAAAAGCGTGCTCGACGGTTCGCTCGAGCAGGCACCCGACAACGTCTTGCTGTACGCCACTTCCAACCGCCGCCACCTGGTGCCGGAAAAGGAAAGCGACAACGAAAACTGGAAGCGCGTCGACGGCGAACTGCACCCGAGCGAAGCGGTGGAAGACAAGATCGCCCTGTCCGACCGTTTCGGTCTGTGGCTGTCGTTCTACCCGTTTACCCAGGAACATTTTCTCAACGTCGTCGAGCACTGGATCGGCCAGTTGGCCGCCAAGGCCGGCCTGAGCTGGCAGCGCGACGAAGCACTGGACATCCTCGCCGTGCGCTGGGCCACCGGCCGCGGTAATCGCAACGGACGTTGCGCGTATCAATTCGCCCGCTACTGGGTGGGACTGAAATTGCTGGAGCACAAGGCATGATTGATTTGCAACAAAGCGGCCAGGGCCTCGAAGGCTACGGTATGTTGGCCGCGCAACTGGAATCGCTACTGGCGGACGAACGCGACTTCATCGCCAATGCCGCGCAGTTTTCCGCATTCCTGTTCAACCAGCTCGATGATCTGAACTGGGCCGGTTTCTACCTCAATCGCAACGAAGAGCTGGTGCTCGGCCCGTTTCAGGGACAGATCGCTTGCGTGCGCATCCCGTTCGGGCGCGGTGTTTGCGGCGCTGCTGCTGCCAGCCTGCAAACCCAGCGCGTCGAGGATGTACATGCCTTCCCGGGCCACATCGCCTGCGACAGCGCGTCCAACAGCGAACTGGTAGTGCCCTTGGTCAAGGACGGACGCCTGATAGGTGTGCTCGACCTCGACAGCCCGAAGCTGGCGCGTTTCGGCGCCGAGGATCAGGCCGGCATTGAGCAACTGGCGGCGATTTTCCTGCGCCTGACCGACTGCTGATCAACCGCTGAGGCCAGCCTTGTGCAACAGGCTGGCCGTATCCACGCTGTCGATTTGCGCGGGATCAAGAAACCGCGTCGCGTACTGCATGTACACACCCTCATTGATGAACAGGCCGAACAACGGCGCATCGATGTGCGCTTCACGGCACATGGTCGCCATGATCCCCAGCGCCTCGCTCAACGACTTGGCTTTCTTGTAAGGGCGATCGGCGGCGGTCAGCGCTTCGAAAATATCGGCAATCGCCATCATCCTCGCCGGCAGGCTCATCTCCTCGCGTTTCAGCCGTTTCGGATACCCGGTGCCGTCCATTTTTTCATGATGACCGCCGGCGATCTCGGCAATGCTGTCCAGGTGACCGGGGAAGGGCAGGTGGCTGAGCATCATGATCGTCTGCACCATGTGATGGTTGATGATGTAGCGCTCTTCACGGGTAAGGGTGCCGCGGGCGATCTTCAGGTTGTACAGCTCGCCGCGGTTGTACTTGTACTCGGGTACATCGAGTTTGAAGCCCCAGGGGTTGTCCTCGGGGATCAGCTCGTTCTTGTCGCGTTCGATCAGATGCTCGGGTTTGTCGGCGAGCAGTGTTTCACTGACGGGCAGCGTCGCCGCCGGTGTTTTTGCCTGGCGGCGGTTTTCTTCCCATGACACACCGAGGCGATCATCCAGTGTGCGCAGCCATCTGCGTTGCGCGACTTGCTCGAGGCGCAGCAGATCGGCCTCGGCCATGGCCTCGCCACCGAGATTGCAGCGGGCGACAAAGGCGAAGTCGTCGTCGAGCATCAGCAACTCACTATCACGGGCGCGGGCCAGCGCCGCTTCGTCTGCACCGCTTGCCAGCGTCTGCCAGTAGTTGATCCACACGTCACGCTTGAGCACCTCGAAGCGGGTGCGGATTTCGTGGATGCGGTCGTTGATGGTCTCGAGCTTGGTGGCCTTGTCGACTACGTATTCCGGCGTCGTGACCTTGCCGCAATCGTGCAGCCACGCTGCGATGTGCAACGCCTCCCATTCATCCTCGCTCGGTTGGTAAGCGCTGAACGCCGGGTCCTGGCTTGCCGCAGCGGCCTGGGCGAGCATCAGCGTCAATTCCGGCACTCGCTGGCAATGGCCACCGGTGTAGGGGCTCTTGGCATCGATCGCGCTGGCGAGCAGTTGGATGAAGGCATCGAGCAGTTGTTTCTGCCGCGCTTGCAGACGCTGACTTTCGATGCTCACCGCCGCCGCGCCGGACACCGCCTGCAAGAAGGCGATACGGTCGGGGCGCAGCTTTTCCAGGTCGCCCGGCGCGCCGCTGTCATTGACCAGCAGAATCAGCAGGCCGATGGTTTCGTCGTGCTGGTTGTGCAGGCGGATGCCGATCAGGTGGATGCGCGGTGATTCCATGGCCAAGAGGATTTTCTGCAAGTCGCCGGCCTGATCGAAGCCCAGATGGCTGACGGTATTGTTGGCGCTGGCCAGTTGCTCGAACCACGCCGGGCCGGTGTTTTTGTGCAGCTCACGTCCCTCAATGTCAAACGCCTCCAGCTTCTGCGGCACGCCATCGATGACCAGTCCATAGGGTTCCATGCGCGCGCCGTCGGCTTCGCGCAGGTAGATCAGACCGGCCTGCGCCTGAGCGATCTGCACGGTTTCGAACAGCACGCGTTCGAGCAGCGGGGCAAAACGGGTTTCGGCGCAAAGGCTGTCGGTGATGCGGAAGAAACTGCCCAGGGTTTCTTTCATCCGCGCCATCGACAGGCTCAATTGATCGACTTCCAGTACGGGCGAGCGGCGCGCCAGCGGAGAACTGAAGTCGAAGCTGCGGATCGCGTCGGCTTCTTTGACCAAGGCATGCAGCGGCTTGACCAGAATCCGCGAAATCACCCAGCCCAATGGCAGGCACAGCAACAGGATGGCGAGGGTGATCAGCGCGCCTTGCCAGCGCATGCGGAACGCATCCACCAGTAATTCGTCTTCTGGCACCAGCAGCGCCAGTTGCAAACCTTTCGGCCCGCCTTCCTCGATGCTGGTGCGCGCGACGATCCATTGCCGGTCGTTTACTTGCAGACGCTTGCCGATAGTGTCGGAGCTGAGCAGCGCGTTCAGCTCAGGGCTGAGATCGGCCGCTCTGGCCAGACGTGCAGTGCGGTCATCGACGATCAGGCGATGGCTGTCGTGATAGGCCACGGCGTTGCCATCGGTGTCGTACAGTGCGATCTCTGTCGAAGGCGTGACCCGGTGCTTGCCCAAGGCGGTCGACAGCGAAGCGAGGGTCAGATCGGCGCCAATCACCGCGTTCTCGCCGCTGCGCCGGGCCAGCGTGGTGCCGACATTGTGGGTCGAGAAAAATACATAGGGCTCGGTGGTGATTTGCCCGGCCTGTTGCAGGGCGTCGCTGAACCAGGTCCGGCTGCGCGGATCGTAAGGCTCGTCTGGATGATCGCGGCGGCTGAGCGGCGTCAGCGCCTGATCAAAGAACAATGATTGCGAGCGTACAGTGCCTTGCGGCTCGTGCTCGATGCTCCAGACCTGATAGGCCGCCGCTTCCGGCGCCTGAAGCTGTGCCTTGAGTTCCGCCGTGCGCAGCGCGCGCACCATGAAGAAATCACCATTGGTATAACCCAGATACAGCGATGCCAGCGCCGGGTTGTCGGTCAGCGACTGGCTGAAGGGTTTGAGCAACGGCAGGCGTTGTTGCAGATCGCTCGCGTGGGCCGCCGGGGTGTCCGCCAGCAGGCTCAGCAGGTTGCGGATCGGCTGATAGGTTGCCTGCAGATCGAGGCGTACATCCTGCTCGATCCGATCAAACAGCTTTTCGCTGCTCGACAGGATGATCTGCGTGGTCTGGTGGTAATTGAACAGGCCCAGCACCACGCCCGTAAGCAATAAAAGAAAGGTGAACATGACGCTGATGTGCACGTGCAGCGGCAACCGGCGTTGCTCGGGGCGCAGTGGGCTGTGCATTGCTGGCTCTCCATGAATGTTTAACTCACTGCTCAGCGTCCAAGCATAGTTAAGACTCGCTGACTGTGCCTTGATCGGCCAGGGTCAATTGCTGCTGCAGGGCCTGCGCCAGTTCGAGCATCGCCTGGCTGGTTGCCGCCCAGCGACGGGCAATCTCCTGTGATGCGAGCGCTTGCTCGCAAGCGGCCTCAAGCTCATCGCAACATTCGATCAACCGCGAGGCCTGCGCGATGCGTGCTGCGCCCTTGATCTTGTGCGCAGCCACCGCCAGCGCTTCGCGATCATCCTCGGGCGACAGCCTGAGCAGTTCCTCGCGGTCGAGGCGGCTGCTCTTGAGCAGCTCCACCAGCATGCGTCGGGTCTGCGCCGGGTTGTTGCCGGTCAGCAAGCTCAGACTTTGCAGATCGAACACCGAGGCCGGTGAAGCCGGCGTGATGCCGTCGATCCACTGTCCGAGCAGGGTCAGACTCAACGGTTTGAACAGGCAGTCGTCCATGCCGGCGAGCTTGCAGCGCTGGACTTCTTCCGGCTGGGCATTGGCGGTGAAACCCAGCACGGTGCACGGCGGGCGATGGTTTTGCAGTTCAAGCTGGCGAATCCCACGGGTCATCTCATAGCCGTTCATCAAGGGCATGTTGCAGTCGACGATCACCAGATCGAAATGATCGGCCTTCCACCGCTCGAGGCCGCTGCAGCCATCTTCGGCAATGCTGAAGCGATGTCCGAGAAACTCCAGTTGCTGGCACATGAGCAAACGGTTGGCCGGATGGTCGTCGACAACCAGGACATGTAACGGCGTTGTCGCAGGCTTGATCAACGGCTCGCTTTTCGGCGGATTCGCCTTTGCCGGCAGGCTGTCCAGCGGCAGCGATATGCACACCTGAGTGCCGATGCCGGGCTGGCTGCTCAACTGCAGTTGTCCGCCCATCATTTCGCACAGGTTGCGACTGATGACCAGCCCCAGTCCGGCGCCGTTTTTTGCCTGCCGACTGCCGTTTTCCGCCTGCGAGAATGGCTCGAACAAGCGCTGTTGATCTTCGGCGCTGATGCCTGAGCCGCTGTCCTGCACGGTCAGCTGCATCAATGTTCGACCAGCAGCGTCTGCCGGGATCAGGTCGAGGGTGATCCGCACGTGGCCGCTTTCGGTGAACTTGATAGCGTTGCTGACCAGGTTGGACAGCACCTGCTTGAAGCGCAGCGGATCCAGATGCACATCCACAGCCGGGTGCGGCGGGTTGAAGACGACTTGCAAGGCAAGGTTTTTCTGCCGCGCTAGGCCGTCGAAGATGCGTGCAACGGAGGTTACTGTGTCGACCAGATTGATCCACTCCGGGGACAGGCTCAGACGTCCCGACTCAATGCGGGCAATGTCGAGGATATCGCCGATCAGCCCGAGCAGATCCTTGGCCGAATGGTAGGCCGTGTCGATCGATGCGCGATCGGGGTGTTGCGGATCGATGCGTCGCAGGGTCAGTTCGAGCATGCCGATTACGGCGTTCATCGGCGTACGGATCTCATGGCTCATGGTTGCCAGGAAGGTACTTTTGGCCCGGTTCGCCTCGTCCGCCTGCTCTTTGGCTGCACGCAGTTTTTCAAACAATTGGCGGCGTTCACTGATGTCTATCCAGCCGCCGATAATCCCTTGAACGTCACCGCTGGAGTCGCGGTAGGGAAGAATCCAGTGGTAAATCGTCAAACGGCGGTTGCCGATGTGCAGGGGCCGGTCGAGGATCAACGGAATGCCTTCGGCAATGACTCTCTGGTAATCGGCCTGGAATGCCTCGGCCTCGCATGCGTTGCTCAGGGTGCCATGCATCACGCCTTTGCCGATGATGTCCTCGCGTCTGGCGTTGAACGCTTCGAGATAACTGTCGTTGCAACTTTGCAGCAGACCCTGGCGATCTCGCACGTAGATCGGGTGCGGCGTGCCGTTGACCAGCGAGCGCATGAACTCCAGTTGATCGTTCAGTGCACGTTCGGCAGCCTGGCGTTGTTTGATCTGGTGGCGCATGTAGGCGTTCCAGGTCAACAACAGCAGCAGGATCAGGCCGGCGGCTGCGACCACTTGGTAGAACAGGCGCTGGTAGTTTTGCCAGATGTTCTGTGATGCCGTGGAGTAACCGCGCCAGCGGCCGTTGATCACGCCGAGCTCCTCGGGAGCGATGCTCAGCAGCGCCTTGTTGATGATCGAGGCCAGTTCGGTGTTGTCACGGGCGGTCGCCAGCGAGAAGGCTGCCTGACTGGTGCCGATCGTGGTGGTGATTTGCAGTGGCCGATCGAATATGCGCGATGAGATGAAATAGTTGGCGATCACTAGCGAGTTCACCGCACCGTCGACATGGTTCTCGGCGAGCATCGACACGGCGCTGAACGTGTCGGGGGTTTCGATCAGTTCGATGCCCGGAAAATTCTCATGCAAGTAGGCGACCAGCGGATTGCCTTGAGCGATTGCCAGCCGCTTGCCTTTGAGTTGGCCCAGATTGGTCGGGCTGTCGGCGCTTTTGCGGGTCAGCAGCACGTAGGAATTTTCCAGATACGGGCGACTGAAACTGAGGTTTTTTTCACGTTCGGCGCTGGGCAGCAGGGCTGCGATCAGATCGGCCTTGTGATTGTCGATCTGCCTGATCATTTCCGCATCGTTGCGGCTGCGCTGAACCTCGAAACGCAGGCCGGTACGCAAGCGGATCAGCTCGAGCAGGTCGGCACTGATGCCGCGGAAATTGCCGGCGCTGTCGAAGAAGGTCAACGGTGCGTAAGCTTCATTGACCACCACGCTGACGACGGGATGCTGCTTGAGCCAGTTTTCCTCACGATCTGTCAGCTGCAGTTTTCTGTCAGTGAGCAGCAGGTCGCTGCCGGCGCTCCAGCGCTTGGCGATGTCGTCGCGCTGACTGCTCGGGATCGCTGCGAGCACCGTGTCGATGATGCCCAGCAGCTGCGGATTGCTGCGCCGCACGGCGAAGCTGAAGCCATGGGCTTCCTGCTTGCCGAAGTTGGCCATACGGACATTGTTGAGATAGCCCTTGTTGATCATGTAATGGGTGGAGAGGGTGTCGCCGAGAAACACATCGGCCTGGTCGAAGGCCACCGCGTTGATTGCATTCTGGTAGGACGGATAGCAGGTGATCAGCGCTTTGGGATACAGCGCTTTGATCTCGGGCACCGGCAGGTAGTGATACACCATGCTCAGGCGCAGCCCGGCGAGGCCTTCGGTCAACGAGCGGGTTTCGTCCTCGCGGGTTACCAGTACGGGCTGATCGACCGCATAGGGTCTGGAAAGCGCGAGGTTGGCATTGCCTGCTTCGTAGCCGTTGGCTGTGCCAAGCAGGTCGATCTGGCCATCGATCAAGGCGCGAATTGCAGCCTCGCGCGAGGGAAAGCGTTGCACGCGAATCGGCAAACCGGTGGCCTGACCGAGAATCCCTGCGTAATCGGCGGTCAGTCCCTCGTAGTCCTGGCCACTGACGGTCATGTCGAATGGCGGGTAATCAGGTGCGGAGGTACCCAGTTTCAGTTCGCTGCGAGTCTGCAGCCATTGCCGTTGTGACGGCTGCAGGACAGTTTGCACGGCCTCGGTGGCCGAGCGGCTGAGCAATGCATAGTCCGGTGAAGCGCTTGGCGCGGCGAGGGCATTGGCGCTCAGGTACAGAACAGCGCTCAAGGCAATCAGGTAGTCCTTTACACGGCTGGGCATGCGGAGTCTCACACGAGTGCGTTACGTTTGGCCATCTCGATAAGTTCTACAAGGGATCTGGCTTTGAGTTTTTGCATCAGACGCTTTTTATAAGTGCTGACGGTTTTGTTGCTGAGAAACATGCCCTTGGCTATTTCCTTGTTGGTACGTCCCTGAGCAAATAACTGCAATACCATCAGTTCGCGGTCATTGACGGATTTGAACAGTTCAAGTTCAGCGTATCGAGTGTCGTCGGCGCGCACCGGATTAAGCGCTTGACTGGGGAAATAGTTATAACCGGAAAGTACCGCTTTGATTGCGCTGACCAATTCGCTCAAGTCTTCCTGCTTGCAGACATATCCCGATGCGCCGGATTGCATGCAACGAATGCCGAACAGCGTAGGACACTGCGCCGTCAGGATCAGAATCTTGAAATTCGAACCCATGGTGTTGAAGCGGGCCAGCACTTCGAGGCCGTCCAGCTTGGGGATGCTGATATCGAGAATGACCAGGTCGGGCATGCACTCACGGACCATCTGCATGGCATCGACACCGTTATCGGTCTCGCCGACGACCTTGTAGCCTTCATGTTCCAGGAGCATTCGCACGGCGAGGCGGATGACCGGATGATCGTCCACAATAAAAACGGAGTTCATAAATAGAGTCCCATGCAAGCATGAATAAAGCGCGCACCTTAGCTCAGATGCATGAGCACTCGCATGGACTGGTAGTGTCGCGACTACGTTATCGGATTAATCCTACGCGTAATGAGGAAAGAGACTACGTTGAAATTAGGTTCGGCGTAAGGAAGGGCGAGCAATCAATTAGCCGAAGATTGAAATGATCCGAAGGCCAATATTGATATTCAATTATTTGTCGGTGTTTAAAGTTGTGTTTAATCAGCGGTGTTTATTTGATCTGGTTAATGGGTCAAGCGTAGTTGAATCTCACCTGGTTCACAGGGGCATTCAGCAAAACTCTCATGGGGGTCAGCCGGTCAGATCAGTGACCGGCTGACCCCTCAAGACTCAGTGACTTGAACGCCCGGTCATTTCCAGTGCCATGTCACTGGCGTAACTGTCGGTCATGCCGGCGATGAAATCGATCATGCGCAGAAACGAACTGTGCAACGAACCCTGCGGATCCGGCGCATTGTTGCCAAGCAAATCGAGGATGCGCCGGCTCTTGAACGACGGCGTGCGACCGTTGTGCTGCTCCAGCGCGGCGCCGCAGAACGAATTGAGCAGGATCTCCAGCGTCGTGTACGCGCCGATCTCGTGCAGGGTCTTGCGCTTGTCCTGAAAGATTTTCTTGCGCGCGATGTCCTTGGCGTTCAACACGCAGCGCTTCGCCGGCCCGTGCATGTGTTCGACCAGATCGCCGTGCAGCGTGCCGGCGAGCAGAGCATCCTGCTGTTCGACAAATGCCCGCGCCGCCGCGTTGGTCAGGTGCTCGATGGCCTTGCCGCGCAGGATCGCCAGTTTACGCCGCCGGGAATCCTGCGGGCCGAGCTGGCGATAGGTTTCCGGCAAATCGTCGCCGACCAGACCGAGCAGCAGTGACTCGACTTCGGCGTATTCGAGCAACTCCATTTCCAGACCGTCTTCGAGATCGATCAGCGCATAGCAGATGTCATCAGCGGCTTCCATCAGGTAGACCAATGGATGGCGTGCCCAGCGCTGGTCTTCGATTTGCGGCAGGCCGAGTTTGTGCGCGATCTGTTCGAGCAATGGCAGCTCGCTCTGATAGCAGCCGAATTTGTGTTTCTTGTAGCCGAGGGAGTCGGCGTGGCGCGCGGTCCATGGGTATTTCAGATAGGTGCCCAGCGTCGCGTAGGTCAGGCGCGTGCCGCCGTCGAACTGGTGATATTCCAGCTGCGTCAGCACGCGAAAGCCTTGAGCATTGCCTTCGAAATTGAGGAAATCACCACGCTCGGCCTCGCTCATGCCGTCCAGCCAGCCACGCCCGGCGGCTTGTTGAAACCAGTGGCGAATCGCGTCTTCGCCGGAATGGCCGAACGGCGGATTGCCGATGTCATGCGCCAGGCAAGCCGATTGCACGACCATGCCGAGGTCGGCCGGGTCGCACCAGTCTGGCAGCGCGCTGCGCAAGGTTTCACCGACACGCATGCCCAGCGAACGGCCGACACAACTGACTTCCAGCGAGTGGGTCAGGCGGGTATGAATGTGATCGTTGCTGGTGACCGGGTGCACTTGGGTCTTGCGCCCGAGGCGGCGAAAGGCACCGGAGAAAATGATGCGGTCATGGTCTTTGTGAAAAGGGCTGCGGCCGAGTTCTTGCGGGCTGTGCAGCGGTTTGCCGAGGCGTTCGCGGTTGAGCAGGGTTGGCCAATCCAAGGCTGAATCTCTCCGTCTGGTGACTGATCGTCCTAGCTTCCCGGTTCGGCCCTGTGCCTGCAAGCAGAACTACAGGCCTGCTGCGTCGATATCGATCAACAGCAAGCGTTCACCGTTATCGAAAAACTGTCCGGCAGTCAGGCAATACTGGTTGCTGGTGGCATCGCGATAGGTGTTCGACAGGGTCAGGCGGCGTTCTTCCCAGCCTTCGGCCAGCAGATGATAGAAATACGGTCGCCACGACCAGTTGTGCCCCAGATAGCGGTCATCGGCAAACCAGCCGTCATGGCGCCATTCGAGGTTGGGCGTCAGTTGCGTGCCGTGGCGATCGCACTGATAAAAGCGCAGCAGCCAGGGAAACGCCTGCAATTGCGGCAATGCACTGAGCGGGGCGCGGGCCTGGGCCCATTGCTGCAGAATCGCCATCAGTTCGCTGAGCTGCTGACGCATCTGCATCAGCCTTCCGCGCTCGCTGAGTTTCTGTTTTACGTAGCGCTGCCTGAGTTGGGCGAAATGCGCGACGAAAGCATCCGTAGCGAAGAAGTCTTCCTGCGCCCGGGCGAAAAGAAAACCTTGTACGTAGCGCGAGCCGCACTCCAGGGCGAAATTCAGCTGTGCTTCGGTTTCGACGCCTTCAGCGATGATCCAGCAGCCGGTTTTTTCGGCCATCTGCGCAAGTGCTTTGACCACGTCACTGCTCGGTCCGCCGAGGGCCGCAGCCTGAAACAGGCGCATGTCGAGCTTGAGAATGTCCGGTTGCAGGGCCAGTACCCGATCCAGCTGCGAATAGCCGGCGCCAAAATCATCGATGGCGATTCTCGCCCCTGCGTTACGGTAGCGCCCGACCACGTGGGCCAGGCGTTCGCTGTTACCACCCAGTTCGGTGATTTCGAAAACGATGCGCTGCGGATCAACCTGGTGTCGCGCCAATTGCTTGAGGCTTGGCAGCGCTTGATCGGCGCGCAGGCGACTGATCCAGCGTGGCGACATGTTCAGGCTGAGGAACCACTCCGCCGGCGCTTCATGCAGGCGGCTGAGGGCGTGGTCACGGATCTGCCGATCGAGACGGCGCAAGGCGGTGGCCGGGGTCCGTGGGTCGGCGAACAATGGCCCGACCGAGGTCAGTTGACCATCGCTCTGGCGCAAGCGACCGAGTGCTTCGACACCAGCGATGCGGCCTGTGGCGGTATCGATGAAAGGCTGAAAACAGGCGAGCGGTTGCCCGTCGATCACGGCAAGTCCTTAATCTTGTTTTTGGTTTGGCCGCGCTTGCCGGATAGGCACGCGGGATGGAATCTCCCGATAAGGAGATTCATCCCGGCGCTATTGCAAGAATGTAGCCAGATGGGCGCTTCAGCGTTTGCCCGAGCTGTGCATGACCAGTCTGATCAGCGGCCCAAGCGTCGTGCCCAGACGCAGCAGTCGCGTCAAACCGCCACCACTGCTGCGTTTCGAGCCTTTGCCGGTGAGGAAACCCAGCAGCGTCACCGCCGCCACGCCCCACAACGGCGCGTGCTTGATGCCGAAACCGTCCTGCACGTTCTGCTTCATGCCACGCATGCGCTGCAACGGTTGCAACACTTGCGCGGTCTCGTGGCGGATTTCCTGACGATGCATTTCCATGCGCAGGCGGATCAGTGCCTTGCGCATTTCCCGGCGCGAGCTGTTGTGCGGAAGTTCAGGCAGGCTCATGGCAGCAGACGCTCCCGGTCGTTGGCCAGCTCTTCGAGCGTGCCGTGGAAAGGCGAGGACTCATCGAAAATCGCCGCTTTGAGGCGCAGGCCGCAGAAGATCGACGCCAGCGTGTAAAACACGCACAGGCCGATGATCGCTGCCAGGCGGTAGGTGTCCCAGAAGATGATCATCACCAGCGTCGACAGACCCACCAGCAACAGCAGGGCAAACACCAGTGCCAAGCCCGCGAACAGCAGCAGGCTGACGGTACGTGATTTCTGCTCCTGCAATTCGATGCCGAACAACTCGACATGACTGTGCAGCAGGCCCAGAACGGCAGCGCCGAGGCGACGTGTGGAGGAGGCGGTGCCCGTAGTCGGGCCGGATTCACCGATCGACATGATCAGCGCCGAGTTGCCAGCAGGCCGATCAGAAAGCCGACGCCGGCAGCGATGCCCACCGATTGCCATGGGTTGGCCGATACATAGTCTTCAGTAGCGGTGACCGCCGCCTGACCGCGTTCGCGCAGGGTGTCTTCAGTCACTTTCAGGGTTTCCCGGGCACGCAGCAGGCTGTCGTGAATCTGGGCACGCAGCTCATCGGCCTGATCACCAGCGAGGGTCTTGGTGTGCTCGAGCAGGCGTTCGGTGTCGGCGACCAGAGTCTGGAAGTCGTTCATCAGGATTTCTTGAGCAGTCTTTGCCTTGATGCTGGCCATGGGTGGATCTCCGTAGGTGGCTTTGAAGCGTTCGAGTATGAGCCTTGCGCGAAGGTTCAGTGCAAATGCCTGGTACAACTTTTGCTGTGTCGTGGTGCGTCGCTCCGCGTATGTGCGCTGTTGCCGGGCGTCCGAGCAGAAAAACTCTAATTCATTTGCTAGCCGTTTGTGATCGGGCATCGATATATGCGCCAAATCAGTTCATCAACCCTGCGGTTGTATGACTGATGAGTCGTAATTTGGTGCATGAAATGCCCGCATGAACCGCTTTGGTGCCTTTTAGCCTTGGGTCTGCCTCCTCATGGAAAATCTGCAAAGCGCTGTGGACACGCTGGTTCACAGCTCCAACACGTTGTTCATTCTGATCGGTGCGGTGATGGTACTGGCGATGCACGCCGGTTTCGCCTTTCTGGAGGTCGGCACGGTCCGGCAGAAGAACCAGGTCAACGCGCTGGCGAAAATCCTCAGCGACTTCGCCGTCTCGACCCTGGCCTATTTCTTTATAGGCTATTGGATCTCCTATGGCGTCACCTTCATGCAACCGGCGGCGGTGCTCGCGGCTGACCACGGCTATGGCCTGGTGAAGTTTTTCTTCCTGCTGACCTTCGCTGCCGCGATCCCGGCGATCATTTCCGGCGGCATTGCCGAACGCGCGCGTTTCGTCCCGCAGTTGTGCGCGACGGCGCTGATCGTAGCGTTTATCTATCCGTTTTTCGAAGGGCTGATCTGGAACGGCAACTTCGGCTTGCAAGGCTGGCTGGCGGAGCAGTTTGGCGCGGCATTCCATGATTTCGCCGGCTCGGTGGTGGTGCATGCCGTGGGCGGTTGGCTGGCGTTGGCCGCTGTTCTGCTGCTCGGCCCGCGCAATGGTCGCTACCGCGATGGGCGCCTGGTCGCGTTCGCGCCGTCGAGCATTCCGTTTCTGGCGCTGGGCTCGTGGATCCTGATTGTCGGCTGGTTCGGCTTCAACGTGATGAGCGCGCAAACCCTGCAAGGTGTCAGTGGCCTGGTCGCGGTCAACTCGCTGATGGCCATGGTCGGTGGCACCGTCGCCGCGTTGATCGTCGGGCGCAATGACCCGGGCTTTCTGCACAACGGCCCGCTGGCCGGGCTGGTGGCGATTTGCGCCGGCTCCGACCTCATGCATCCGGTGGGTGCGCTGGTAACCGGCGCGATCGCCGGAGCCTTGTTTGTCTGGTGCTTTACCGCTGCCCAAGTCAAATGGCGCATCGATGATGTGCTGGGCGTATGGCCGCTGCATGGTTTGTGTGGCGTGTGGGGCGGGATTGCCTGCGGCATCTTCGGTCAGTCTGCGCTGGGTGGCCTGGGCGGTGTCAGCCTGATCAGCCAGTTGATCGGCACTGCGCTTGGCGTCGCGGTCGCGCTGGTCGGCGGTTTCGTCGTCTACGGCGCGATCAAGGCATTGCATGGGCTGCGCCTGAGTCAGGAACAAGAGTATTACGGCGCCGACCTGTCGCTGCACAAGATCGGCGCGGTGAGTCAGGACTAGATTTCCTCATCATTGGCTCCGGGATAGAAACCGTGGAGCAGGCGATAGCGATCGATACGCACTTGATCGACCTTCTCCTGCACTTTGTGCGCGGGCAGGCCGAGCATGATCAGCGCATGTGAAGCGAGCATCAGGCTCGACTCCAAAAGCTCCGGCACCACCTCGGTGGCACCGGCGGCTCTGAGTTCCGCCGATTGGCTGTCGTCACGGGTGCGTACCAGAATGGGCACCTGTCGGTTGAGTCGGCGGGCTTCGCGCAGAATGCGCAACGCCACGTCGCTCTGATCTACAGCAATCACCAGCAGCCTGGCGCGCAACAGGCCAACCGCAGTAAGCAGATCGCCACGCGCCGAGTCGCCGTAATGCACGTCGCTTTCCGCAGATGCGGCTTCCTGCACCCGCACCGGATCGTTGTCCAGCGCAACATAGGCTTGCCCGGCGTTGCCCATGAAGCGGCCGATGGATTGGCCGACGCGTCCGTAGCCGCAGATCACCACGTGCTGGTCGAGGTCGGCGTTGAGCGCGCTGATCTGTTCGATCTGCGCTTCCTGATTGGGCTTGCGGTGCAGCACGGCGGCGATGCGCGGCGCCGCACGCAACAGCAGTGGCGTGAGCAGCATCGAACAGAAGGTCGCCGCGAGCAGCAGGGCGCCCGGTTCGGCCGGCAACAGGCTGTTCTGCTGCATCTGCGCCATCAAGGCAAAACAGAATTCGCCACCCTGGGCCAGGGCCAGGCCGCTGCGCCATGCGGTTTCGCTGTCACTGCCGCGCCACTTCACCAGCAGCGCGACCACGATGCCCTTGATCAGCATCAGGCCGAGCGTCAGGCCGATGATCAACAGGCTGTGACTGACGAACAATTGCAGGTCGATCAGCATGCCGATGCTGACGAAGAACACGCCGAGCAGAATGTCGCGAAAGGGCCGGATGTCGGCTTCGATCTGGTGCCGGTAATGGCTTTCCCCGAGCAACATGCCGGCGAGGAAAGCGCCGAGTGCAGGCGACAGCCCCAACAAGTGCGTGAGCCAGGCAGTCAGCAGCACGATCACCAGCGCCAGCAGGACGAACAGCTCCGCAGAGCGCGAGGCCGCCACCTCATGAAACAGCCGTGGCAATAACCAGCGACTGGCGAGCAGCAGGCCGAAGAACAGCACCACGGTTTTGCCCAGGGTCAACGGCAGGGCCCAATACCAGGCCTGCTCGCTGGTGCCGGCGAAGACCGGAACCAGTGTCAGCAGCAATACCGCGACAACGTCCTGAAACAGCAACACGCCGACCGCGTTCTGGCCGTGGCTGCTGAATACTTCACCAAGACTGCCCAGCTCCTTGGTCACGATCGCCGTGGATGACAGCGATAACCCTGCGCCGAGTAACAGCGCCGGCATCAGCGGCATGCCCAGGCCCATCAACAGTGTGCCGAGCAGCGCTGTGCTGATCAGCACTTGCTGACTGCCGAGGCGAAACACCACCTGACGCAGCGCAATCATCTTCGACAGGGAGAACTCCAGACCCAGCGAAAACAGCAGAAACACCACGCCCAGCTCGGCGACATCGGGCAGATGTTCGCTCTCGTTGACCCAGTCGAATGCGTTCGGCCCGACCAGTAATCCCACGCACAGGTAACCCAGCACCGGCGGCAGTCGCAGGCGCCGGAACAGGGCAATCACCACCAGGGATGAGGCGAGAATGATCAACAGATTTGCAAACACGGGACACTCCGCTGTCAGGGCGTTGGCCTCTGAAGCGTAGAGGCAAAAAGTCCGCGAGGATGACGCATTTGCAATTTGCGCTGAATGATTTGCGTCAGGATTTTGCCCCGGGAGCGCTGGGTCCTTTGGGCGGCGCCGGGTCGACGAGGGTTTAGTGGCGTCCTAGAATGGGCTCACTTGTTTTCCGGTAATGCCGTCATGTCTCCAGAATGTCAGCTGTTCGGCACCCTCGGGTGTCATCTGTGTGAAGTTGCCGAAGCCGAGCTGATGCCCTTCGTCGAGCATGGTCTGCTGGTTGAATTGGTGGACATCACCGAAGACGAATCGTGGTTCGAAAAATACAGCTTGCGCATCCCGGTACTGCGGCGGGTCGACACTGGCGCTGAGCTGGATTGGCCGTTCAGTGGCGACCAGGTAGTGGCATTTTTAGGCTGTTGATTTTGCCTTGATCCTTCCGCTGGTCGCAGCGATACATCCTTGCGTTGGCGCTCGCTGAGTTCTTCGGTTACTGTATGTCCATACAGCAATCGAGTCAGAGGGATGAACCGTGGTCAATGTCGAACAGTTGAAGAGCAGCGTTAACCGGATGTCGGTGGACGTGGTGCGCGAGGCCGTCCTCGAATTGCGCCTGGACGGGCTGGTCACGGAAGGCAAGACGCCATTCAACAAGCTGCATTTCAATACCTGCTTTGCCGAAATCGAAGCCCTTTTTCAACGCGCCGGTTATCACAAGCAGCTGGATGTGGTCGGTTATCAGGGACTGTTATACGCGTTGTACGATCCAGGGCGTTGGGAAGCGGTCGATGTGTTGCGCTGGCTGAAGGAGTTCACCGAAGCGGCGGCCCTCAAGTCGATTCCGGCCTGATCAAACTGCGCTAGGTGGCTTTGCCTCACTGTTGGATAATGCCGGCTTGCATTGAGGAATTCTGTTTCGTATGTCCAGTCCCGTATTTTCCGCTGCGCACAATCAGGCCAGCACCTTGTACTTGCCGCCCGGTTCCTGGCTGACGGTACTCGATTGCCTGTGCGAGCACTTCAGTGCCATCGGCCGCGAACAGTGGCTTGACCGGATTGCTCGCGGACGGGTGCTGGATGCGCATGGCCAGCCAATTGCGCTGGACTTGCCGTACAGGGAGGGTCTGCGCATTCACTACTTTCGCGAAGTGCCGGACGAGAAGCCGATCCCGGTTCTCGAGTCGATTCTCTATGCCGATGAACACTTGGTGGTGGCCGACAAACCTCACTTTCTGCCAGTCACCCCGGCCGGGGAATATGTCGAACAAACCCTGCTGCGGCGGCTGATCCGTCGGCTGGACAATTCGCATCTGGTGCCGCTGCACCGCATCGATCGGCATACGGCGGGGCTGGTGATCTTTTCGGCCAATCCGCAGACCCGCTCGGCCTATCAGTCGTTGTTTCCGACCCGGCAGATCGACAAGCGCTACGAAGCGATTGCCCCGGCGTTGCCCGAGCTGAATTTCCCTCTGGTGCACAAGAGCCGCCTGGTGGATGGCGAGCCGTTCTTCCGCATGCAAGAGGGGCCTGGCGCCAGCAATACCGAAACGGCGGTCGAGGTGCGTGAGAAAAATGGTGATCTGTGGCGCTATGGCCTGTATCCCGTGACGGGCAAGAAGCATCAGTTGCGTGTGCACATGACGTCGCTGGGAGCGAGTATCTGCAACGATCCGTTTTATCCGACTGTGTTGAAAGATGTCGAGGACGATTACGCCAACCCGTTGAAGCTGCTTGCGCAAGGCCTGCGCTTCATCGACCCGGTGACCGGTGAGTTGCGGGAGTTCGAGAGTCAAATCACCTTGCAGTGGTAATGCTGAAACTGCTTTCCGAGTGCCCATGAAAAAGCCCGCATGACAATGCGGGCTTTTCTGTATCCGGTAACGACGCGGAGCCTTACAGCTCTTTAACGGTACGAACCTGATCCTTGTTGATGCGGGTCTCTTTGCCGTCCAGCTGCTGGAACTCGTAGAAGCCCGAATCATCATCGTATTTCGGGGTGTCGACGGCCTGGATTTCGCGACCGTCATTCAAGGTGATCACTGTTGGCGAGGAGCAACCTGCGAGGGTTGCCAGGCCCAGTGCGAGCATGAAAGTGGCGAGGGTCCGTTGAGTCATGAGTGTGTCTCCGAATGGGAAATCTTCTGGTTACTGAGCTTGAGACGTAAACAAGGCGTGAGAGTTCCTTGGATAGTGTCAGTCTGACACAGTGTTGTGCAGATGTAACAATTCGGGGGTGTTGAGATTGGCCAGTCGCGGGTCGTTGTCAGGGCATTGCAATGCGACGGCGCCGAGGCTGCGCATTACCCGCCCCGGGCTGCGCTCGCCTGCATTCCAGGCTGCTTCGAATGCCGGCAACAGCGCCACGGGAATCACGCACAGCAGCGGTTCCCAATGCTCGCCGTGGCGCAGCATTAAAGGTTTTTCACGTTGCAGATTGGCAGTAATCAGCATGTCTTCGAGCAAGGCCTCGTCGATTCGCGGCACATCACATGGCAACACCAGCAGATGCGCATGGCGCGCCGCTTTCAGCCCGGCACGAATACCGGCCAGCGGCCCGGGGAAATCGCCTTCATCATCCATCACCAACTGATCGGCAAACCCGGCATAACGCTCGCGATTGCGGTTGCAGGAGATGATCAGATCGTCGGTCAACGGCCGTACCTTGCGCTGCAAATGCGCGATCAAAGGCTCGCCCAGCCACTCGATAAGCCCCTTGTCCTGACCGCCCATGCGCTGGCCGCGTCCACCGGCCAGAAGCAGGACGGAGCAGGGCGACAATTGACTGTTCGACGGCATGACGACTCTCCAGAGGGCGGCGGAAAAATGAGCCGCTGTGATATAACACCGGGCTGTTTCCCCTACAACTGGAAGAGCCTATGAAAGCCAAGGCTGATGTACCTTTCGTGCCGCTCAATATTGCGGTGCTGACTGTCAGCGACACCCGAACCCTGGAAACCGATACCTCCGGCCAGGTCTTCGTTGATCGCTTGATCGCGGCCGGTCACGCGCTGGCCGAGCGGGTTTTGCTTAAAGATGATCTCTACAAAATCCGTGCGCAAGTCGCCAACTGGATTGCCGACGATGTGGTTCAGGTTGTGCTGATCACCGGCGGCACTGGCTTCACCGGGCGTGACAGCACACCGGAAGCGGTGGCATGCCTGCTCGACAAACAGGTCGACGGATTCGGCGAACTGTTCCGCCAGATATCCGTGGCCGATATCGGCACTTCGACTGTGCAGTCCCGGGCCTTGGCTGGTCTGGCCAACGGCACGCTGGTTTGCTGCCTGCCGGGTTCGACCAATGCAGTGCGCACCGGTTGGGACGGCATTCTCGCTGAGCAACTGGACGCCCGTCATCGTCCCTGCAACTTCGTCACCCATCTGAAGCAGGCGGCGCCTTGTGAATCCCGTGGGTAAGCCGGGCAAGACCGGCAGTTTGCTGCCTGTCGAAACGGCGCTCGAGCGTTTGCTGGCCATGGCCGATGCGTCGCGCATTGTCGAGCGCGAGCACTTGCCGCTGGCTCAAGTCGAAGGGCGGGTGCTGGCGGAAGATCTGATCTCGACGCTGGATCTGCCGCCATGGCCGAACAGCGCCATGGACGGCTACGCCTTGAACCTGGCGGATTGGCAGGGCGAGCCGCTGCCGGTCAGTCAAAAGGTCTTCGCCGGGCAATCTCCGCAGCCGTTGGAGCCTGGTACCTGCGCACGCATCTTTACCGGGGCACCGCTGCCGCCGGGCGCTGACTGTGTCGAGATGCAGGAAAACGCCGAAGTTCAGGCCGACGGCCGAGTGCGCTTTCTTGAGCCTTTGAAGGCCGGGCAGAACATTCGTCCGCAAGGGCAGGAAACCACGGTCGGCGAATTGGTACTGCAAGCTGGAACCCGGCTCGGACCGATTGAGCAAGGCTTGGCTGCTTCGCTTGGCTGTGCCGGCCTCAATGTCGTGCGCAAACCTCGCGTCGCTGTTTTGTCCACCGGCGACGAGCTGGTTGAACCCGGTCAGGCATTGGGTCCGGGCCAGATCTATAACAGCAACCGCGTGCTTTTGTGCAGCTGGCTGCAGCGTCTGGGTTGTGAAGTGATTGATGGCGGAATTCTCCCGGACGATCTGCCCACCACGCGGGCGCGGTTGGGCGAGCTACAAAATGTCGATCTGATTCTGTCTACCGGCGGTGTCTCGGTCGGTGAGGCGGATTTCCTCGGCATTGCCCTGCGTGAAGAAGGCGAGTTGGCCCTGTGGAAGCTGGCCATCAAGCCCGGGAAGCCGTTGACCTTCGGCCATTTTCGCAACGTGCCGGTGATTGGCCTGCCCGGCAATCCCGCCTCGACGCTGGTGACGTTCGCCCTGCTGACGCGGCCTTATCTTTTGCGTCGCCTGGGTGTGCAAGCCGTCGAACCACTCAAGTTTGCAGTGCCAGCAGGCTTTGTCTGGCCGGTGGCCGGCAACCGTCGTGAATATTTGCGCGGACGTTTGGAGCAGGGGCGCGCAATCATTTACCGCAACCAGAGTTCGGGTGTGCTGCGCAGCGCCGCGTGGGCCGACGGGTTGGTGGAAGTCCGAGAGGGCCGCACGCTGAGCGAGGGTGATGAAGTGAGCTTCATTCCCCTCAGTGACCTGCTGGGGTAGCCGGTCTTGCCCATGCACGCGTCGGCGGGTAAGCACGGCGCGTGCAACGATTGATTCGGTCAGTTGCTGATCAACGTCACCAACTGGTCGAATCGGCTGTTGGCCACCCATCCCAGCAGACCAAGGATGACAGCGGTAGCACCCGCCGAATACGCCAGACGGTGTTTGATCGTCCGCACATCATTGAGCACTTCGTCCATGTCGCGGCGCATGTATTTGAAGTGAGTCTCCAGCTCGCTGACTCGGGGTTCCATATCAAACTCTCCAGGGGTCTTGGCGCTGTTACAGAAGTCTGGTTTCTTGCTGGCACGACTTTCGGCGAGAGCGGCGACCGGGGTCACCGGTGCCTTGGTTTCATGGTTGCGCATGGAAGTACTCGCTGGTCGTAGCAACTGCACGCTTGCTGATTATTCCATTGCTCGATTCATGGAAATGAATCGCGGGGTATCCGTTCATTACCGGCACATCCTTGTGTTATTGAGTTGAAAGTTGGTGCTGCCGGCACACGGTGACCCAATGATCGGACGGGGTCAATTAAGCCGATTCCTCTTGTTCCGTACGAAAAAATACCGCTGTGTAGGACGCTGGCCGTTTGAAAAGCAATTAATTGCCATCCCTGCGGCTTTTTTAACGCGCGCAGTGGTCAAGATGTTTCAATCGATTTCAATTCTTGGAGTGACGTTATGAGTGAACGCCGGGCACTGCTGATCTTGCATGGCAAACAGGCACTCAACGAAGATGTCCGCGCTGCCGTCGAAGCCAAGCGTGAGCAAGGCTGGGAACTGGCTGTGCGAGTGACGTGGGAGGCTGGCGACGCCCAGCGTCTGGTTGAGGAAGCGTTGGCGGCCGGCTACAGCAAAATCATCGCCGGTGGCGGTGATGGCACGTTGCGCGATATTGCCGAGGCGCTGGCGCAGCATCCGCAAAAAGCCAGTCTCGTCCTCCTGCCGCTGGGCACCGCCAACGATTTTTCCCGTGCCGCCGGTATTTCCCTGGAGCCGGCCGAAGCCCTTGAGCTACTGGATGTTCAGCCCTCGGATATCGATCTGGGCGAGGTGGGCGGGCAGATTTTCCTGAACATGGCGACCGGCGGATTCGGTAGCCAGGTGACCGCCAATACTTCGGAAGACCTGAAAAAGGTCTTGGGCGGCGCCGCTTATCTATTTACCGGCCTGACCCGGTTCAGCGAACTGCATGCCGCTTACGGCGAGTTGCAAGGCCCGGATTTTCATTGGCAGGGTGAACTGCTTGCACTGGGAATCGGCAACGGACGGCAGGCGGGCGGCGGCCATGTGCTGTGCCCCGAGGCGCGAGTCGACGATGGTTTGCTGGACATCAGCATTTTGCCGGCACCGCAGGAGCTGGTCGGCACGCTGAAGAATCTGCTGAGCGAGGGCTTCGGCCTCGACAATATGTTTGTGCGGGCGCGATTGCCGTGGGTCGAGATCAAGGTCGCCGAAGGGCTGAGCATCAATCTCGATGGCGAGCCGCTGGAAGGCGACAGTCTGCGATTTGTTGCGAAACCTGCAGCGTTGCAGGTGCATCTGCCGAAGGACTCGCCGTTATTGGGCCAACAACCGTCAATCAGTCATCAAGGCTGATGATCTGTTCACGCACAGCGAACAGTACCAGGCCCGCCACGTCGTAGATTTGCAGGCGCTTCATGATCTGTGCGCGGTGGGTTTCGACGGTCTTGACGCTTAAGCCCAGGCCGTTGGCAATTTCCCGGGTCGATTTGCCGCGCACGATCAGGCGAAGGATTTCCAGCTGGCGCGCGGTCAGATTGTGCGAATCGGCGATGTCCGGCTGGCTTTTCTGGTTTCGCGTCAGTGCCTGATTGATCACCGTATGAGCGATGGCCGGGCTGAGGTAGCGTTCGTTGTTGCGCAGGGCTTCCAGCGCGTGCTCGAGCTCGGTGGCCGTGGTGTCCTTGAGCAGGTAGCCATGGGCACCGGATTCCAGCGCCTGCATGATCAGCGCCGGATCGGTGTGCATCGACAGGATCAGCACTTTGCTCTGCGGCCGAACGCGCTTGAGCCGTTGCAGGGCTTCCAGGCCACCGGTTTCCCTCATCGAGATATCCAGCAATACGATGTCTGGGCTCAATTGCTCGACCATTTCAAGCAATTGTGAACCATCACTGGCTTCGCCGATTACCGCGTAACCGGGAATATCCAGTACCAGAGCGCGCACGCCGGCTCTGATCAGCGAGTGGTCATCCACCAGAAGTAAGTTACAAGTCAACGCATAACCTTATTCGTACTGGCCCGTTCGAGTGCCCGAGGCGCCCACGGGAATAGTGCTTCGATTCGAGTGCCTTTGCCCGGCTCGCTGATAACGCTCAATGTGCCGCCCAACTGTTCGATGCGCTCGGCCATTCCGGCCATGCCGCGTTGGCCTTCTCTGGCCGGGTCGGCCGCCGGGGCAAAACCCAGGCCGTCATCACTGATCAACAGCGTCAGACCTTGCGGCAATCGCTGTACCCGAATCAACAGGTTTTTTGCCTGTGCGTGCCGGAGGATGTTGGTCACGGCTTCCTGGGCAATGCGAAACGCCGCGACGGCCATTTCCTCGGGGATGCCGTTGAGCCGTTGCTGGCAATCGAGACTCCAGTTGACCGGCGTGTTGGCCAGTGTCTTGAGCAAGTGCGCACGCAGGCTGGCTTCGAGGCCCAGGCTGGTCAATTGACGTGGATTGAGAATCGCCGAGACGTCACGCACCTTGGTCAGGGTTTCATCCAGCGTGTCGCAGAGGACCTTGCATTGTTCCTGCAGATCTTCCGGCAGGCGGCGTTTGAGCCAGTCACTTTGCAGCTTCGCGGCGGTGAGCAACTGGCCGATATCGTCGTGCAATTCACGGCTGAGGCGATGTCGTTCGTTTTCCTGGACTTGCAGCAGTCGATCAGCCAGCTCTTGTGGCTGAAACTTGATCGATTTGCGCGACAAGCGATATTGCACCCAGACGCACGCGGTGGCGGCGATGTCGAGTGCCAGCAACCCCAGTGGAATGTGCGCGGAAAAAACATAGGCCAGCAGACTGCCAATAGTCGCCAGAACACACAGCACTAGTGTGAAGCGCCGGGCGTTTTCCCGCGAGGGTGGCCATGTAATAAGTGACTTGAGACTGGCGTACATAACGGATGGAGCCAATGGATGTTCGCTGCGGGCAGACCGACCGGTGACTGGCGGATCTCTGTGTGGAAATACTGTCAATTATGTTATTGATTCATACCGCATTCGTTAAGCAATCATTGACCGGCAATAACATTGCTAATGAAACGCTGGAGTCACTGTGCCATTAAACGACAGGTAATTAACCGGCGGCATAATACCACTTAACATACCGTTGGTCGCGGTCGCTATATATGTCCATTCAGTCAGGAAATACCGGATCGTGGACGCAAGTTCCATATTGGAAAAAGTTGGAATTCTTGTAGTTGGACGACTTCGATTTTGCCTGGAAGTGTCTCGGGGAACACACAGGGAAAACCCTGATGGCGGCGTCTGGAAATCAGCCGTTGGTCGGGCAGATTATTTGCCCCGGATTGTCGCTGGCAGGTATGCACTATTCAATTACGACAGTTTCGCGGCCGGTTTTCTCAAGCCTGGTGAGCTATCAGAGACCCAGAGAGCAAACGTTTGCTCATCATCTTCGGTTCGAACGTGTCCTGGCCCATTTGTGCCGCGAAGGCCTCAAGCAGGGCTGTCTGCTCGCTGCCATCAAGGCTCAGTTGTCCGGTTTTATGATCGACCAGCTCAAGCTGCCATGCCATCAGGGTGAAACAGTCTCGCAAGGCATCGAGGGCCTGTTCGTGCAGGTCGACGCGATCCTGGGTCAGATTCAGCAGACTGTAGATGTGCAGGGAAAACTCGGAGATTGCTTCCAGTGCCAAGGCTTCGGCGCGGCCAGCAAGCTTCAGCAGAGTGCCGAGCATGCAGTCGATGGCATCCTTGTCATTGCTGATCAGTTGCAGATGGCTCAGGCATTCTTCGGACTTGGCGAGAAGCGTTTCGGCCTCGACCAGAAATTCGGGGAAGCGTTGCGCCCAGTCTTTACGGTCGATTGGCATGTTCATCTCCACCACGTCGTGTTGGTTGACGGATGGCCGTGTGTGGCGACGATCGTGAATCGTCGGCAGATCGCGCCCGGCGGTGCAGGTGCACTGACCGAGGGGTTCCAGAGGGTGGGTTGCCACTGAATTGCGATCGCACACAATAGCCTGACTCCGTTCATGCAATGAGAATGGCGTCACAGTAATGGCTATTGGAAATGGCGAATATCAGGTTGGGCCTGATTGATCCTAGGGGAATCCCTTAGGCGCGGGAACCTAACGTGCAAACCGAGGTCGCGCCGCAATGAATCTAGCAGATGAAATCACGATTGCCAGTAAAGCATGATGTCAGTGTGACATCAATGGCCGTTTATGGCATTTTTAGCGGCGCGCTTTACAGCAATCAAGATTAGCTGAATGCAGCCGATAAACCCCCATAGTGAATTCATCAGAACAAGCCCAGGAGTCATTGATGGCCGGCATTCTCGACACGGTAGACCAACGCACGCAACTGGTGGGTGAGAATCGCCTGGAAATCCTCATGTTTCGCCTGGCCGGACGCCAGCTGTTCGCGATCAACGTGTTCAAGGTTCAGGAAGTGCTGCAACTGCCCAAGCTGACCCTGATGCCGCAGCGTCATCCTTTCGTCTGCGGCGTGGTCAATCTGCGCGGGCAGACCCTGCCGGTGATCGACCTGTCCCAGGCAATCGGTATGCGCCCACTGGTGCCGGGCCCGAACAGCACGATCATCGTCACCGAATACAACCGTTCGGTGCAGGCCTTCCTCGTCGGCGGTGTCGACCGCATCGTCAACATGAACTGGGAAGCCATTCTGCCGCCGCCGACCAGTGCTGGCCGCCAGCATTATCTGACCGCGATCAGCAAGGTCGACGATCAACTGGTGGAGATCATCGACGTCGAGAAAGTCCTCGCTGAAATCGTCCCGTACAACGCCAAGGTCTCGCGCGAGAAACTCGACGACCCGGTACTGGAGCGCGCCCGTGGCCGCGAAGTGTTGCTGGTGGACGACTCCAACGTAGCGCTATCGCAATTGCGCGATACCCTCGGCCAGCTCGGGGTGAAGATGCACATTGCCAGCGACGGTCTGAAAGCCTTGAACATGCTCAAGGCCTGGGCCGATACCGGCGTGCACATGACCGACAAACTACTGATGATCTTCACCGATGCGGAAATGCCGGAAATGGACGGCTATCGCCTGACCACTGAAATTCGCAACGACCCTCGCCTGCGTGGCCTGTACGTCGTACTGCACACCTCGCTATCCGGCAGTTTCAACGACTCGATGGTGAAGAAGGTCGGTTGCGACAACTTCCTCTCCAAATTCCAGCCGGACAAACTGGTTGATGTGGTACGCCAGCGTCTGATGCTCGACGCCGTGCCGGCCTGAAACACGCACATCTTGCTTCCTGTGGGAGCGAGCCTGCTCGCGAAAGCGCAGGGTCGGACACATTGATGGTGAATGTGCCGGCCTCTTCGCGAGCAGGCTCGCTCCCACAGAAGTGTATTTACATTAATGACGGCTTTGATTCGGTATTGAAGCTCGTATAGGGTGGCGTTTTTCCTCCAAGGAAGCTGGCCATGCTGCGTCTGAGCGCGCTTTATCGTTACCCGTTGAAATCCGGCAAGGGCGAAATCCTGCAAAGCATCGAGCTGGACAAGCTCGGGCTGGCGGGCGACCGACGCTGGATGCTGGTGGACGAGGCCAGCGGGCGCTTTCTGACCCAGCGTGCCGAAGCGAAGATGAGTCAGTTGTCTGCTTTGTGGAATGCCAGCGGCGGTCTGACCCTCAGCGCTCCCGAGCAGGGATCTATCGAAGTCGCGCTGCCCGCTGCCGACGCCGAGCTGCGCGGTGTGACGATCTGGCGTGACACCCTGCGGGTGCCGGACGCCGGTGATCAAGCCGCGCGGTTTGTCAGCGACTTCCTCGGCAAGCCGACACGTCTGGTGCAAATGCCGCTCGAGCGGGCACGCACCACGCAGTCGGGTTTCGGCAAGGATGACGATCAAGTGGCGTTCGCCGACGGTTATCCATTGCTGCTGATCGGCGAAGCCTCGCGGCTGGCGCTCTCGGAAACGGTAGGGCGAGAGCTGGAGATGCTGCGCTTCCGTCCGAATCTGGTCATCGAAGGCAGCGCGCCTTACGCCGAGGACCAATGGAAACGCATTCGCATCGGCGATATCGAATTCCGCGTGGTCAAGCCATGTGCGCGTTGCATCATGACCACCGTCGACCCGCAAACCGGTGAGCGCAGCACCGATCGTGAGCCGTTCGCGACGTTGCAGAAACACCGCAGCACCGCCGATGGCGCAATGTTCGGGCAGAATCTGGTCAATGACGGCAACGGCCGCCTGGAAGTCGGCATGCCGGTGGAAATTCTCGAATAGACTTTCCCTGAAACGAAAAATGCCCGGGTCTTTTGGACGCGGGCATTTTTTTGCGCGGTGAAACCGGCGGGATCAGCCGCGGTATTCGCACAGGTAAGCGGTATCCACTTCGACTTTCAGTTGGAACTTGCTGTTGGCCGGAACGTTGAACTGGCTGCCGGCGGCGAAGGTTTCCCAGTCGCTGCTGTCTGGCAGTTTTACGCTCAGCGCGCCGGAAACCACATGCATGATCTCGCGCTGGCTGGTGCCGAATTCGTATTCGCCCGGGGCCATGACGCCAATGGTCGCCGGACCTTCAGCGGTGCCAAAGGCGATCGACTTGACGGTGCCGTCGAAGTACTCGTTGACTTTAAACATGGGCGGATTCCTCGAAAAGGGCTTAAAAGGGGGCGGCCAGTATGCACAAGGCTTTTCGCGCCGTCACGCGTCTAAAGCGGCAGGACCAGCGGCAATAACCGTGCAGTATTGCGGGCATCTTCCAGCGCGCGATGTTGTTGGCCGTTGAACTGCATGCCCGCCAGTTGCAACGCGCCGTTGAGCCCCAGCGGTCGTTCCAGGCGCCGAGCCTTGGCGAAGCGCTGTTTGAGGTTCATGTGCGGGACTTTGCTCAGGCCGCTGTCGATGTTCAGGCGCTGCCACTCCTGGAGCAACTGCTGGCGATCGTAACCGCCCCAACTGGCCCAGCCTTCAAGGCGAGCCTGATGCTGCGCCAGCCAACGCTCAAAGGCCGGCCAGACTTCGCTCAGCGGTTGCGCCGAATCGATGTTGGCCTGAGTGATGTGTGTCAGCTCCCGACAGAATGGCGTCAGCAATGGCCGGCGGGTCGGTTTGACGAAGCGCTGGAAGTGATCCTGCTCGCGCCCGGCGCGGTCGACCAGGGTCGCACCGATCTCGATAATTTCCATTTCCGTGACCGGCCAGCCACCCTCGTCTGTGGTGGCTTCCAGATCTATGACCAGCCAATGGGGCATCGCAGGGTTCCTGATTTCCGCGTTCTGATTTATCAGAGCGTAGTCAAACCCCGCGCTTGTGCCCGGGCGACTACTCGACCTGCAACAGAACCTGACGATTTTTTACCTGATCGCCGACCTTCACTTGCACCCGTTTGAGCACGCCATCGATGCCGGCCTTCAACGGATGCTCCATTTTCATTGCCTCCAGTACCACCAGCAATTGACCCTTGCTGACCGTACTGCCCTCGCTGACCAGCACGTCGACAATGGCACCGTCCATCGGGGCTTTCAGGATGCCGGAGGCGACGCTGGTCTGACTGTCGATCGGCGCATGAGTTCGATCCTCCAGGCGCAGGCTGCCCGGATGGGTGAACAGCCACAGCTGCCGATCGTGCAGACGATAGGCGTGACATTGGCGCAGACCGTCGACTTCGATGGTGATCGATTGCGCGGCGTGCTCAATGATTTTCACCGCCACAGTGCTTTCGCCAGCCTGCACGACCAACTCGCCGGGTTTGCGCGCCAGCACCGCCAGCGTCCAGTCCTGCTCGTCACTGCCCAGTCGATAGTGCAACGGCACGCTGGCGTTGTTGCGCCAGCCATTCAATGGGGCGCGATGGGGCAGGGCGCTGGCCTGATAGAACAACACCACGGCAATCGCCAGTTGCGCCGTTGTCGGCACATAAGTGATGAGGCTGGCATGGCTGGAAAAATGTTCTTGGATGAAGGCGGTGCTGAAATCGCCACTGATGAACTGCGGATGTTGCAGCAGGCCTTCGAGCAAGCGTTGGTTGCTTTGCACGCCAAGCAGCACCGTGTCCTGCACCGCCCGCAACAATTTGCGCCGCGCCTCTTCGCGGGTTGCGCCGTGGGCGATCAGTTTGCCCAGCAGCGGGTCGTAGAACGGGCTGACCGACTGACCTTCAAGCAGACCGTGGTCGATGCGCGCACCGTGATCCGAAGCCGGTTGCCATGCGGCAATTCGGCCGGTTAGCGGAAGAAAATCCGCAGCGGGATCTTCAGCGTAGAGGCGCACTTCCATGGCGTGACCGTCGAGACGGATCTGCTCCTGCGTCAGCGGTAGCGGCTGGCCCTCGGCAACCAGCAACTGCCATGCGACCAGATCCAGCCCGGTGATCAATTCCGTCACCGGATGCTCGACCTGCAGACGGGTGTTCATCTCCAGAAAGTAGAACTGGCCGCGCGCGTCGAGGAGGAACTCTACGGTGCCGGCGCCGACATAATCCACCGCGCGCCCTGCCTTGAGCGCCGCTTCGCCCATGGCTTGGCGCAGCTCGGCGGTCATCACCGGGCACGGCGCTTCTTCGATGACTTTCTGATGGCGGCGCTGGATCGAGCAATCGCGTTCGCCGAGGTAGACCAGATTGCCCTGCTGGTCGCCGAATAGCTGCACTTCGACGTGGCGCGGTTCGATCAATGCCTGTTCGAGAATCAACTCGTCGCTGCCGAAACCGTTCATTGCTTCGGACCGCGCGGTGCGCAGTTGCGCCGCCAGTTCGCTGGCCTCGTGCACCAGGCGCATGCCACGTCCACCGCCGCCGGCGCTGGCCTTGATCATCAGCGGATAGCCGATGCGCTCGGCTTCGGCCAGCAGCGTCGCGTCGTCCTGCGCTGCGCCTTGATAGCCGGCAATGCACGGCACGCCCGCGTCGAGCATGGCGATTTTCGACAGGCGTTTGCTGCCCATCAGTTCGATCGCTTCGGCGCTGGGGCCGATGAAAATCAGCCCGGCTTCGGCGCAGGCGCGAGCGAAATCGGCGTTTTCCGAGAGGAAGCCGTAGCCCGGGTGAATCGCGTCGGCGCCGCTGCGGCGGGCGGCGTCGAGGATCGCCGCAATGTTGAGGTAGGACTGCTGCACCGGCGCCGGGCCGATACGCACGGCTTGGTCGGCCATTTGCACGTGTAGCGCATCGGCGTCGGCGTCGCTGAAAACGGCAACGGTGCGATAACCCAGCCCCTGGGCCGTGCGCTGGATGCGGCAGGCGATTTCACCGCGGTTGGCGATCAGGATTTTGTGGAGGGTGGGCATGGTGGGGTTCCTGAAATGATAGCGGTGAATGGGATGGCCTCATCGCGAGCAGGCTCGCTCCCACATTTGGAATGCATTTCAACCTGTGGGAGCGAGCCTGCTCGCGAAGCTTTTAGCTGACCCACCGAGGTTTGCGTTTCTGCATAAAAGCCATAGTCCCCTCGATTCCTTCCTCTCCGGTCACTGCCGCGCCGAACCACTGCGCCGCCTCATCAAGCAACTCACTCGACGGCTGCCCGGCACTCGCCAACAGCAATTTCTTGGTCATCGCATTCGCTTCCGGCGCGCAGCGCAGCACCTGTTGCAAAACCTCATCCAGTCGCTCGGCCAACGCCTGCGCATCCTGTTCAACGAAATGCACCAGGCCCAATCGCTGCGCCTCGGCGCCATCGAAACGCGCCGCCGTCAGCGCCAGTCGCCGGGTTTCGGTCAAGCCGATCCGTTGCACCACAAATGGTGCGATTTGCGCCGGGATCAGGCCGAGGCTGGTTTCCGGCAAGCCGAACTGCGCCTTGTGATCGCTAATCGCAACATCGCTGACGCAAGCCAAGCCGAAGCCGCCGCCAAGCACGGCGCCTTGCAGCACAGTGATCAGCACTTGCGGCGTGTGTTGGGCTTGTTCCAGCAACGCACCGAACGCCCGGTTCAACTCGCGGTAAGCGTCCGCCCCTCGAACCCGTGCGCTGGCCATGTCCTTGATGTCGCCACCGGCGCAGAAGTGCCCGCCGGCACCGCTGAGCACTAAGGCCCGCACTGTGCGGTCATCGTGCACCGCCGTCAGCACCGCGCGCAGTTCGTCGACCATTTGCAGGCTCATCGCGTTGCGGCTGTCCGGGCGGTTGAGGGTGATGTGCAGCACGCCGCCATGCAGTTCCAGCAACAGCGTCTGGCAATCGGGCAGGCGGCTCATTTCTTTTTCCCCGGCAGGATGCCCATCAGTTTGCAGATGATCCCCAGCATGATTTCGTCGGCGCCGCCGCCAATCGACACCAGGCGCACATCGCGATAGGCGCGGGCCACTGGGTTGTCCCACATGAAGCCCATGCCGCCCCAATATTGCAGGCAGCTGTCGCTGACTTCACGGCCGAGGCGTCCGGCCTTGAGCTTGGCCATCGACGCCAGGCGCGTGACGTCCTGGCCTTTGATGTACTGCTCGGTGGCCTGATAGACCAGGGCGCGCAGGCATTCGATTTCGGTCTGCAATTCGGCGAGGCGGAAGTGGATCACTTGGTTATCGATCAGCGCATTACCGAAGGTCTTGCGCTCCTTGCAGTACTCGATGGTGCTGTCGATGCAATATTCCAGGCCCTTGATCATGTTTGCCGCGCCGAACAGGCGTTCTTCCTGGAACTGCAGCATCTGCATCATGAACCCGGCGCCTTCATGGCCGATGCGATTGCGCTGGGGCACGCGCACGTTGTCGAAGAACACCTGCGCGGTTTCCGAGCTGCGCATGCCGAGCTTGTCCAGGTGTGAACTGAGGCTGATCCCCGGGGTGATCATCGGCACCATGATCAGCGACTTATTGATGTGCGGCTTGTCGTCCGAAGTGTTGGCCAGCAGGCAGATGAAATCGGCGCTCGGCGAGTTGGTGATCCACATTTTGCTGCCGTTGATCACGTAGTCATCGCCGTCCTTGCGTGCCGTGGTTTTCAGTCCGGCGACATCGGAGCCGGCGCCGACTTCGGAAACGCCGATGCAGCCGACCTGTTCGCCCGTGATGGCCGGCCGGAGGAATTCTTCGCGCAATTCATCGGAGCCGAAGCGGGCGAGGGCGGGTGTGCACATGTCGGTCTGCACGCCGATCGACATCGGAATCCCGCCGCAATGAATGGTGCCGAACTCTTCGGCGGCGACGATCGAATAGCTGTAGTCGAGGCCCATGCCGCCGAATTTTTCCGGCTTGGAAATGCCCAGCAGGCCCAGCTCACCGGCCTTGCGGAAAATCTCATGGATGGGAAAACGTCCGGCCTTTTCCCACTCTTCGACGTGCGGGTTGATCTCGTGCGTGACGAACTGGCGGACGGTACGGCGCAGGGCTTCGTGTTCCGGGGTGAAGATCATTGTTGTTGTTCTCCGTAGGATCCGTGGCGGTCAGAAGCGGCTGACGCCGAAGCTGTTGGGTTGCAGCGTACGCCTGTCGGCTTCGTGGCAAATATCCAGCAAGTAGCCAAGCAGGGTGCGGGTGTCGCGCGGGTCGATCAGGCCGTCGTCCCACAGGTTGGCGCTGCCGTACAGTGCGGTGGACTGGCTGTCGAGTTTCTGCGCGGTCATCTGTTCGAGCATGTCGAGCATTTTCGGATCGGGCTCGATGCCGTCCTTGAGCTGTTTGGCTTCGGTAACGATGCGCAAGACCTTGCCGGCCTGTGCGCCGCCCATCACTGCCGTGCGGCTGTTGGGCCAGGCGAAGATGAAGCGCGGATCGAGCCCGCGCCCACACATGGCGTAGTTGCCGGCGCCGTAAGAACCGCCGACGACGATGGTCAGTTTAGGCACCCGTGCGTTGGCCACCGCTTGAATCAGTTTCGAGCCGTGCTTGATCACCCCTTGCTGTTCCGATTCGGTGCCGACCATGAAACCCGTGGTGTTGTGGAAAAACAGCAGCGGCGTCTGGCTCTGGTCGCACAACTGGATGAACTGCGCCGCCTTGCTCGCACCTTGCGGGGTGATCGGGCCGTTGTTGCCGATGAAGCCGCAGGCGCGGCCCTGGATTTTCAGTTGGCCGCAAAGGGTTTGCTGATCGAACTCGCCTTTGAATTCGAGAAAGTCCGACTCGTCAGCAATCCGCGCGATGATTTCGCGCACGTCGTAGGGCTTTTTTGCATCGTCCGGAATCAGCCCGAGCAGTTCGTCGATGGGGTAGAGCGGTTCTTTGAATTGCGGCTGCGGCAGCCAGGGCAACTGCTCGTTCCAGGGCAGCATGCGCATGATCTCGCGGACCTGGCGTATGCCGTCAGCGTCGTTTTCGGCGAGATATTCGGCAGTGCCCGCGACCTGCGCGTGCATTTCGGCGCCACCGAGTTCTTCATCGGTGGCCACTTCGCCGGTCGCCGCTTTGAGCAATGGCGGGCCGGCGAGAAACAGCTTGGCCTTGCCGCGCACCACCACCACGTAATCCGATAACCCCGGTTGATAGGCGCCGCCTGCGGTGGCCGAGCCGTGTACCACGGTGATCTGCGGCAAACCCATCGCTGACATGCGCGCCTGATTGGCGAAACTGCGCGCGCCTTCGACAAAAATCTCCGCCGCGTAGTTGAGATTGGCACCGCCGCTTTCGGCGAGGGTGATCATCGGAAGTTTGTTTTCCCGCGCGATCTGTTGCAGGCGCAGGGATTTTTTCAGGCCGCTCGGCGAGATCGTGCCGCCCTTGATCGCGCTGTTGTTGGCGACCACCATCGCGCGGATGCCGCAGACGTAACCGATGCCGGCAATCAGCCCGCCACCGGCCGAACTGCCGTCCTTGTCGTCGTGCAATTTATAGCCGGCGAGGCTGGCCAGTTCGAGGAACGGCGCGCCGGGGTCGAGCAGCAGGTTCAGGCGCTCGCGGGGCAACAGTTGCCCGCGTTTGCTGAATTTGTCTTTGGCTTCGGCGGCCTTGTTCAACAGGTTCTGTTCGAGCTGCTGCACCTGCTCGATGGCGGCGAGCAGGGCCGCGCGGTTGCGCGCGAACGCTTCGCTGTGCGGATCGAGTTGCGACTGAATCTGCGCCATGGCTTATTCCTTGTCCTTGAGCATGTCGGGACGCAACACTTCTGGTAAATACGCGCGGTGAAAACCATTGAACGATTCGCTGTGGCTGGCCTTGTGCAGCGGCCAGGCGCGACTGCCGAGGCTGGCGGCGCCGTCGATTTTCACCGTAGTGCCGCTGATGAATGCCGCCGCCGGGCTGAGCAGGAACACGATTGCCGCACTGACTTCCGATTCGGTGCCGATACGCTTGAGCGGCACATGCTCGCGCAGGGTCGGAATCACCGCTTTGAATGCGCCCTCGTAAGTGTCCATGCCGCTGGAGGCGATCCAGCCCGGCGCCACCGCGTTGACCCGGACCCCGGCGTAACCCCACTCGAACGCAGCAGTCTTGGTGAAGTTGTCCATGCCTGAACGCGCGGCGCCCGAGTGGCCCATGCCGGGCATGCCGCCCCACATATCGGCAAGCATGTTGACGATGCTGCCGCCGTGTTTGCTCATCGACTGGTTGAACACTTCCCGGGCCATCAGAAAACCGCCGACCAGATTGGTCCGCAGCACGGTTTCGAAGCCCTTCTGATTGATCGAGGCCAAGGGCGACGGGTATTGGCCGCCGGCATTATTGACCAGGCCGTGGATCGGCCCGTGTTCGGCGATCAGCTCTTTGACCAGTTGCTTGACCGCTTCTTCATCGCGGATATCGCAGGCCTTCCAGTGCGCGCGGCCGCCGTCCTCGGCGATTTCGGCGGCGACTTTTTCGAGCTTTTCCGGCTTGCGCCCGACCAGCAGCACATTGGCGCCGAGGGCCGCCAGTTCATGGGCGGTGCAGCGACCGATGCCGCTGCCGCCACCGGTGACAATCAGGTTCTGGCCGCTGAACAGATCGGCGCGAAAAATCGACGCGTAAGCCATGCACACCATCCTCTAGTCGAGCTGTTCGGCGATGCTCTGCGGCACCGGGATCTGGATTTCCAATAGTTGCTGGGCGAAAGCTTTGCCTTGCGGGTCGATGCGCAGACTGGCGACACCGCCACCGCCGAGGGCGTTTTCCAAAAGAAAGTTGAGGCTGTGGGTGCCGGGCAGATACCAGCGTTCGACACGCCCGAGCACCGGATCGAGGACGTGGCGCATCCAGTCGACCACCACCGAGGGGGTCAGCGCTTCGGCGATCCATGGCAGGTAATCGGGATGGCGCGGCATCACGCCGATATTGCTGTGGTTGCCCTTGTCGCCGGAGCGCGCCACCGCCAGTTTCACCAGCGGCACACTGGCATCGGCGCGGCCCTGGGGTCTGGGTGGCTGATGAGCGAGCGGCAAATCGGCGCTGTCGAGGGCCACTGGGTCGGGGAGGGCGCACGGATGACGTTCGCCTGCGATGTCGACTTGCAGGTCGCAGGCGCTTTTATCGACGAGGAACGAGAACAAGCGGATGACTGGGTACACGGTCGGACGTCCGCCGACGATGCCGGTCAAACCGGGCGCCATACCGGTCGCGGCCTGGGCGATCTCTTTGGAAAACAGCACCAGCGCGCGTTTGTCAGGATGGCGTACGGCGATTTTGATCACCACTTCACGGCTGTCGCGGCGTTGGCCGTGTGGGCCGTAGGTGGCTTCGCTGCCGAGCAGTTCGACATGGATTTCGCTGTACGGCGCCCAGCCGCGCAGGCTGAACATCTCGGCGGTCTTGTCGATGATCGCCTGACTGACCCGCCGCGCCTTGTCCACCGCGTCGATGCCGGCCATCAGGCAACTGGCGGTGCAGCGAAAACCGTCCGGGTACGTGGCGCTGACCTTGTATTTGTCGCTGGGCGGCAGGCCTTTGGCACCGTGCACCTGCACGACGTTTTTGCCTTGTTGCTGAAGTTTGACCTGAGTGAAATCGCAGATCACATCGGGTAACAGATAGGCCTGCGGATCGCCGATTTCGTAGAGCATCTGCTCGCCGACGGTCAGCGGCGTGACCAAGCCGCCGGAGCCTTCGGATTTGCTGACGAGGAACTGGCCATCGGCGCTGACCTCGACGATCGGAAAACCGATGTGCTCGTAATCCGGCACCTCGCGCCAGTCGGTGAAATTACCGCCGGTGCACTGCGCGCCGCATTCGATGATGTGCCCGGCCAGCGCGGCCTGGGCGAGTTTGTCGTAGTCATGCCAAGACCAGCCAAATTCGTGGACCAGCGCCGCGCTGACTACGGCGCTGTCGACCACCCGGCCGGTGATGACAATGTCGGCACCCAGGCGCAACGCTTCGACAATTCCCGGCGCGCCGAGGTAGGCGTTGGTCGACACGCACATGCGCGGAAGCGGCGCGCCGCTGAACATTTCGCGGATATCGGCGGGGTTTTTGAGCTGTCCTTGCAAGTCGTCGCCGAGCAACACGGCGATCTTCAGCTGGACCCCAGCCTGGTCACAGGCCGCTTGCAGGGCCGCCGCGCAAGCCTGCGGATTGACCCCGCCGGCATTGCTGATCACGCGGATGTTCTGTTCGGCCAGTTGCGTCAGCAGCGGCGCCAGCACTTCAACGAAGTCACCCGCGAACCCGGCCTGCGGGTCTTTCAGGCGCGCGCCGGCCATCAGCGACATGGTGATCTCGGCCAGATAATCGAACACCAGATAATCCAGGTTTCCGCCGGAGACAAGCTGGGCGGCAGCAGTGGAAGTGTCGCCCCAAAAAGCACTGGCGCAGCCGATTCGCACGGTGGTTGGCATTTTTATCTCCGACTCAGGGACCTGCGACAGAAGTGTCTGGAGGCTACCAAGCAAGCGCTTGGTTTGTAAACAGGCGAAACATTCTTCTGCCCAAGCGCTTGCTTGGTGCCCGCGCGCGGCTTAAATTGCGCGCAACCCTGCGGTTACAGGGGGCAACACACTGATCGACTGTAGGAGAGAACGGGTGGACGAGCAAAAAGCCCTGCGGGTCATGCGCGAACTGGTCGACCAAGGCCAGTTGACCGACCCGGACAGCGCCCGCGGCAAGTTGCTGCAAGTGGCGGCTCACCTGTTTCGCAACAAAGGCTACGAGCGCACCACGGTGCGTGATCTGGCCAGCGCTGTGGGCATCCAGTCGGGCAGTATTTTTCATCACTTCAAAAGCAAGGATGAAATTCTCCGCGCGGTGATGGAGGAAACCATCCGCTACAACACCGCGCTGATGCGCGCAGCCCTGGCCGAAGCCGGTGACGTGCGCGAGAAAGTGCTGGCGCTGATTCGCTGCGAATTGCAGTCGATCATGGGCGGCAGTGGCGAGGCGATGGCGGTGCTGGTGTACGAATGGCGCTCATTGTCCGAAGACGGCCAGGCTAAAGTCCTCGCTTTGCGTGATGTTTATGAAGACATCTGGCTGCAGGTTCTGGGCGAAGCCAAGGACGCCGGCTATATTCGCGGCGACGTTTTTATTACCCGACGTTTCCTTACCGGCGCACTGTCCTGGACCACCACCTGGTTCCGTGCCGGCGGCAGTTTGAGCCTCGATCAGCTCGCCGATGAAGCGCTGATTCTGGTCCTCGAAGCGCGTTGAACGGTTGTCGGACCGGCCGACAAACTGGCTAAGTCGGCGAAACCGCCTAGCTTGAATGCATTGATCGCTATTTTTTTCGGGGAGTGGGGTGTTTTGAAGTCTTCGCCAATTCGGACAGCCGCCGGGCTGATGCTCGCTGCGCTGGCTGCGTTATGGGTATTGCCCGTTCAGTCAGCGCAATTGGTCCGGGTCGGCGCCGCGCATTTCCCGCCCTACACGATTCGCCCGGAAAACGGCGCCGACACCGGCCTGTTGCCGCAATTGATCGAGGCGTTGAACCGCTCGCAGAGCGACTATCAGTTCGTCCTGGTGCCGACGTCGATCCCGCGCCGCTTCGGTGATTTCAAGCAGGGCCGCATCGATATGGCGATCTTCGAGAACCCCGAGTGGGGCTGGAAGGACATTCCCCACGACGACGTCGACATGGGCCTGGAAGACGCCGAGATTTTCGTCGCGCAACGCGAGGACGGCCGCCAGCAAAACTACTTCTCGAGCCTGTCAGGCAAACGTCTGGCGCTGTTCAGCGGTTATCACTACGAATTTGCCAACTTCAACGCCGACCCGAAATACCTCGCGCACAACTACAACGCCACGCTGACCTATTCCCACGACAGCAACCTGCTGATGGTCCTGCGCGGGCGCGCCGACATTGCCCTGGTGACCCGTTCCTATCTGTTCGATTACCTGCTGCGCAACGAGAAGGTCCGCGATGAGCTGTTGGCGTCGCAGCGTACCGATCAGATCTATCACCATTACGCGATTCTGCGGCCAAGCGCTCCGATCACCGGCGACGCCTTCGGCAATCTGTTGCAGCGTCTGCGTGACAATGGCGAATTGCTGAAGATTTTCGAGCCTTACAAGATTGCCGTAGTGCCCGTGCCGCATCACTGAAGCGCTGTTTTCGTCCCGCGCTTAAATTTCCCTTCCCGGCTCACGTCACTTCGTTGAACTGTCGACGATTACGTGAGCCCTACCCATGTCCAATCTGAATGACCTGACTGCCCTGGCGTTGCCCTCGGGCAGTCGCTTGATCGCTGATGCTACCGAGAGCCGCTTGAGCCTGAGCCTGGACGGGCAACCGCTGATTCGGCTGCGCCTGGACCGCGAGGCCAATGGCCCGATTCAGCTTGATGAACGTTTTTCCCTGCCGCCCGGGCAAGCCTTGTGGGCCGCCTGTTATTGGTTGTTCGCCCGTGACCCGGCGTGCCAGCAATTGACCTGGCAACTCGATCAGCCACCGACCGAAGCCTTGCGCAGTGGTCTGCTGATCAATACCGAAGTCGCCGGTGAGTATCGCTGCGAGCGCACGCTGTTCTGGCAACTGCCGCAGCCGTGGCTGGGCACTTCACTGACCGGCAGCTATCCGCAGCAAATGGTCATCAGCCATGGCAAGCGCCATCCGCTGCGACCGGTGAAGCCGCGTGGTGAAGTCTATCGGCGTTTCGATGCGCGGCTCGGCGCTTGGATTTCCTTGCGAACGCTGGAAATCGAGGAAGATCTGTCGCGCTTCAATCGCTGGCAGAACAGCCCGCGCGTGGCGAGTTTCTGGCAGGAGGAGGGCAGCCTTGAGCAGCATCGCGACTATCTCAACAAGCTCGATGCCGATCCGCACACGCTGACGCTGATCGGCTGTTTCGATGATCAGCCGTTCGCTTATTTCGAAGCCTACTGGGCCAAGGAAGATCGCATCGCGCCGTTCTACGATGCCGGCGATTACGACCGTGGCATTCACATGCTGGTCGGCGAGGAAAGTCATCGCGGCCCGCATAAAGTGGCGAGTTGGTTATCGGCGCTGGTGCATTACCTGTTTCTCGATGATCCACGGACCCAGCGCGTGGTCGCCGAACCGCGTGCCGACAACGCGAAGATGATCGGGCATATGCACAACCAATGCTTTCACTGCGAGAAGGAATTCGATTTCCCGCACAAGCGTGCGGCATTGATGATTCTGGGGCGGGAGCGGTTTTTTGATCGGTGCAGCCTGGCCTGATGCGTTCGGCCTCGGGTTTCGTTTGAAACTGAGGTCGCTTTCGCGAGCAGGCTCGCTCCCACAGGGTTTGATGAACGACACAAATCCAGTGTGGGAGCGAGCCTGCTCGCGAATGGCTTGACGCAAAATCCGGATCCTAACGGCGCCCCGCAATCACCGCATCCCGCCGACTGCCCGAGACCTTGCGGCAGTGCACCAGCGCATCACGAATCATGAAGTTGACCAGAGTGGGCGATACGCCCAGTTCCTTGGCGATGTCTTTCTGCGGCACGCCGTGCAAGCGGTACATCTCGAAGGCATAACGGGTGCGGCTGGGCAGTTCGGTCAGCGCATCGGCGATGTGTTCGAGGGTCGAGAAGTTGATGTGCGAAGTTTCCGGCGAAGCGCCCTGAATCACCACGTTCAAGCCTTCCTCTTCCGGGCCTGAGTATTTCTGTTCGAGCGCCTGCTTGCGGTAGTGATCGATGGCGAGGTTGCGCACGATCTGGAACAGGTAGCTCAGCTGAGCCTTGATCGACGACGTGATCGGCGGCGCCGATTGCAGTCGGAAAAACGCATCCTGAACCACATCTTCGGCACGAGACCTGCAACCGGTAATGCGGGCTGCAATCTTGACCAGAATCAGTCGATTGTCGACGAATGCCTGAAGTAGCGGTGAATCGCACCTGCTTGTGGATACTTGTTCCGTCATGGAAATCACCTTGCTGCCAATAGGTTAGTGGGAGGGCCTCGGGGGACGGCGCCGTCCTACACATCGAGCGACAAATTATGTTGAATGATAATGATTGTCAAATGAGAAAGAGAGGTATTGCTGTAAGGCGATGTGTTTTGCCAACTGCGACACGCCGTCGCACCCCGGCCCCGCTGGACGTCGCGCCTGCCGACTAATTATTTCCCCACTCCATCCGTTCTCATTGGTGAATGGCCCGGGTGTAGATCCCCGGCCTCAGCGCATTCCGATGCCTTGCGCGGTCGGCACAGACCGCGCCCCGCACGCCTCTCGACAGGTGTGACGCAGCCACCCGATTCCACTTGCAAGCCGAATTCAGGCAGGAAACCTCATGACCGACGCGTTCGAACTCCCCAGCACCCTGGTCCATGCCCTCAAGCGTCGCGCGGCCCTGACGCCGGACCGACTGGCCTTGCGTTTTCTCGCCGAAAACCCGGAACAGACCGTGGTGCTCAGCTATCGCGAACTGGATCAACGCGCGCGCACCATCGCCGCTGCGTTGCAGGCTCAGGCTGGATTCGGTGAGCGTGCGGTGCTGCTGTTTCCCAGTGGCGCGGATTACGTCGCGGCGTTTTTCGGCTGCCTGTATGCCGGTGTGATTGCGGTGCCGGCCTATCCGCCGGAATCCACCCGTCGTCATCATCAGGAGCGTTTGCTGTCGATCATCGCCGACGCCGAGCCCACGCTGTTGCTGACCAGCGCCGACCTGCGCGATGCCTTGCAACAAATCGACGGCGCGCCGCCGCTGTTGTGTGTCGACACCCTCGACAGCGCACTGGCCGAACAGTGGGTTGAACCGAGCCTGCCAGCCGAGCACATCGCCTTTCTGCAATACACTTCCGGCTCCACCGCGCTGCCCAAGGGCGTGCAGGTCAGCCATGGCAATCTGGTCGCCAACGAACTGCTGATCCGTCACGGTTTCGGCATCGACGTCAACCCGGACGACGTCATCGTCAGCTGGTTGCCGCTGTACCACGACATGGGGCTGATCGGCGGCCTGCTGCAACCGATTTTCAGCGGCGTGCCGTGCATTCTGATGTCGCCGGCCTACTTCCTCGGCCGGCCGTTGCGCTGGCTGGAAGCGATCGCCGAATACGGCGGCACCATCAGCGGCGGCCCGGATTTTGCCTACCGTTTGTGCAGTGAGCGGGTCAGCGAATCGGCCCTTGAGCGCCTCGATCTGAGCCGCTGGCGCGTGGCCTATTCCGGTTCCGAGCCGATCCGTCTCGATACCCTCGAGCGCTTCGCGGAAAAATTCGCTGCTTGCGGTTTCAGCGACAACAGCTTCATGGCTTCGTACGGTCTGGCCGAGGCGACCCTGTTTGTCGCCGGCACGCCGCGTGGCACCGGCATCCCGGCGTTGCGCGTGGACGATCAGGCGCTGGCGCAAAACCGCGCCGAGCCGGGCGACGGCAGCGCGGTCATGAGTTGCGGCATCAGCCAGCCTGAGCACGCGGTGCTGATCGTCGAACCGAATACCCTCGAAGAACTCGCCGACAACGCCGTCGGCGAAGTCTGGGCCGCCGGCCCGAGCATCGCCCACGGTTATTGGCGCAACCCCGAAGCCAGCGCCAAGACTTTTGTCCAGCACGCCGGCCGCACCTGGTTGCGCACCGGCGACCTGGGTTTTATCCGTGCGGGCGAGTTGTTCGTCACCGGGCGCCTGAAAGACATGCTCATCGTCCGCGGACACAACCTTTATCCGCAGGACATCGAGCAGACTGTCGAGCGCGAAGTCGAAGTGGTGCGCAAGGGCCGCGTGGCGGCGTTCGCGGTCACTCACAACGGCGAAGAGGGCATCGGCATCGCTGCGGAAATCAGCCGCAGCGTGCAGAAAATCCTTGCGCCAGATGCGCTGATCAAAGCCATTCGCCAAGCCGTGGCCGAGGCATATCAGGAGGCGCCAAGCGTGGTGGTGCTGCTCAATCCGGGCGCGTTGCCGAAAACCTCCAGCGGCAAACTGCAGCGCTCGGCGTGCCGCAATCGTCTGGCTGATGGCAGCCTCGACAGTTACGCGCTGTTCCCTTCGATCACAGCCGCAACGGAAAACGCGACCAGCAGCACTTCGGATCTTGAAGCGTTGATCGGGCAAATATGGGCCGAGCAACTCAACGTCAAGCAGGTCAGTGGCGACGACCATTTCTTCCTGCTCGGCGGCAACTCGATCGCCGCCACGCAAGTGGTCGCGCGGGTTCGCGAAGCACTCGGTGTCGAGCTGAGCCTGCGCCTGCTGTTCGAAGCGCCAACCCTGTCTGCCTTCGCCGCCGCCGTGGCGCAGCAACAACCGACTGGCGGCAGCGCCCAAGATGCAATCAGCACGTTGTCGCGCAGTGAGCCGATGCCGCAGTCGCTGGCACAAAACCGTTTGTGGATCACTTGGCAACTCGATCCACAGAGCAGCGCCTACAACATTCCCGGCGGCCTGCGCCTGCGTGGCGAGCTGGACGAAGACGCCGTGCGCAGCAGCTTCCAGCAACTGATCGAACGCCATGAATCACTGCGCACACGTTTCTTCGAACGCGACGGCGTGGCATTGCAGCAAGTGCTCGCCGCTGCCGAATTCAACCTGCAACTGATCGACATCAGCGACCTGCCAATGGCCGAGCGTGAAGCCCGTGCCGAGCAGATTCGCGAAGACGAGGCGCGCACTCGGTTCGATCTGGAAAAAGGCCCGTTGCTGGCGGTGACACTGGTGCGTCTCGATGACGAAGAACATCAACTGCTGGTGACCCTGCACCACATCATCGCTGACGGCTGGTCGCTGAATATCCTGCTCGACGAATTCTCGCGTCTCTACGCGGCGGCAACCCAAGGTGCGCCGGCGACACTGGCCGCGCTGCCCACGCAATACGCCGACTACGGCAACTGGCAGCGGCAATGGCTGGCGCAAGGCGAGGGCGAGCGGCAACTGGCGTACTGGAAAGCGCAGTTGGGCGAAGAACATCCGCCATTGGAACTGGCCACCGATCACCCGCGCTCGGCCAGACACAACCACAGCGCCGCGCGCCACAGCGTGCGCTTGAGTAGCAAACTCAGCGAGGCGATTCGCCAGACTGCGCAGGCCCACGAAGCCACGCCGTTCATGCTTCTGCTCGCTGCCTTGCAAAGTTTGCTGCACCGCTACAGCGGTCAGCGCGACATTCGCATCGGCGTGCCCAACGCCAACCGTCCGCGCCTGGAAACCCAAAGCCTGATCGGCTTCTTCATCAATACCCAGGTGTTGCGTGCGCAAATCGATTCGCGCCTGACATTTGCCGAGTTGCTGAACCAGACCCGCCAAGCCGCACTCGGCGCCCAGGCCCATCAGGATCTGCCCTTCGAACAACTGCTCGAAGCTTTCCCGCAGGCCCGCGAACAGGGACTGTTCCAGGTCATGTTCAACCATCAGCAGCGCGACCTCAGTGCACTCAAGCGCCTGCCCGGTCTGCTCGCCGAAGAACTGCCGTGGCACAGCCGCGAGGCCAAGTTCGATCTGCAATTGCACAGCGAAGAGGATCGCAACGGTCGTCTGAGCTTGGCGTTCGACTACGCCAGCGAACTGTTCGATGCTGCGACCATCGAGCGTCTGGCCGAGCATTTCCATAATCTGCTCAGCGAGGTCTGCGAACGGCCTCAGCAGGCCATTGGCGATCTGCGCTTGCTGACCGCCAGCGAGCAGAATCAGCAGAAGGACTGGAGCGTCGCTCCGTGCACCCCGGCGCAAGAATGGCTGCCGGAACTGCTCGAGCAACAATTGCGCAAAAAACCGCAACGCACCGCACTGGTGTGGGACGGCGGTAGTCTGGATTTTTCCGAGCTGCACGCGCAAGCCAACCGGCTCGCCCATTACCTGCGCGACAAAGGCGTTGGCCCGGACGTGTGCGTGGCCATCGCCGCCGAGCGTTCGCCGCAACTGCTGATCGGTCTGCTGGCGATCATCAAGGCCGGCGGCGCCTATGTGCCGCTTGATCCGGATTATCCGGCCGAACGCCTCGCGTACATGCTCCGCGACAGCGGCGTCGCACTGCTCCTGACCCAGACGCAATTGCTCGAGCGTCTGCCGGCCAGCGATGGCGTCAGCGTGATCGCCATGGATGCGCTGCACCTGGATAAATGGCCGAGCCAGGCACCGGGCCTGCGACTGCACGGCGACAACCTCGCCTACGTGATTTACACCTCGGGTTCCACCGGGCAACCGAAAGGCGTCGGCAACACCCACGCCGCGCTGGCCGAGCGCCTGCAATGGATGCAGGACACTTACCGTCTCGACCAAGCCGACGTGCTGATGCAAAAAGCGCCGATCAGTTTCGACGTCTCGGTGTGGGAATGCTTCTGGCCGCTGATCAGCGGCGCGCGTCTGCTGCTTGCCGCCCCCGGCGAGCACCGCGACCCGCATCGCATCGCGCAACTGGTCCAGCAATACGGCGTGACCACGCTGCACTTCGTCCCGCCGCTGCTGGCGCTGTTCATCGACGAGCCGCTGAGTGCCGAGTGTACGAGCCTGCGCCGGGTGTTTTCCGGCGGTGAAGCCTTGCCCGCCGAGTTGCGCTACCGGGTACTGGCGCAATTGCCGGCGGTGCAATTGCACAACCGTTACGGGCCGACTGAAACCGCAATCAATGTCACTCATTGGCACTGCACAACTGTCGATGGCGAGCGCTCGCCGATTGGCCGGCCGCTGGGCAATGTGATCTGCCGCATTCTCGATGCCGATCTCAATCCAGTACCGGCGGGCGTGCCGGGCGAGCTGTGCATCAGCGGCATCGGTCTGGCCCGTGGTTATCTCGGCCGGCCGGCGTTGACCGCTGAGCGTTTTGTCGTCGATGCACTGGGCGAGCAGGGCGCCCGCTTGTACCGCACCGGCGACCGTGCGCGCTGGACGTCCGCCGGCGTGATCGAATACCTTGGCCGTCTCGATCAGCAGGTCAAGCTGCGCGGCTTTCGCGTGGAACCGGAAGAAATCCAGGCGCGACTGCTGGCGCAAAATGGCGTGGCCCAGGCCGTGGTGCTGGTGCGCGAAACCGCTGCCGGCGCGCAACTGATCGGCTACTTCACGGCGAGCGATCCGCAGGAAAATGCCGACCAACAAATCGCTCGACTGAACAACGCCTTGGTCGCTGAGCTGCCGGAATACATGGTCCCGGCGCAACTTTTGCGCGTTGATGCGATGCCGTTGAGTCCCAGCGGCAAACTCGACCGCCGCGCCTTGCCCGAGCCGCAATGGCAGGTGCGTGAACATATCGAGCCGGTCAGCGAACTGGAGCAACAAATCGCCGCGATCTGGCGCGAAGTGCTGGGTCTGAAGCAGGTTGGCCTGCGTGATGATTTCTTCGCCCTCGGCGGTCACTCGCTGCTGGCCACGCAAATCATTTCGCGCACACGTCAGGCCTGTGACGTCGAACTGCCGCTGCGCACCTTGTTCGAGCACAGCGAACTGGGCGATTACGCCGAACAGATTCGCCTGATCCAGGCCAGCGGCCGCACCAATCAACAGTTGCCGATTGCAAAAATCGACCGCAGCCAAGCGGTGCCGCTGTCCTATTCGCAGCAGCGCATGTGGTTCCTCTGGCAGATGGAACCGGACAGCCCGGCGTACAACGTCGGCGGCATGGCGCGCTTGCGCGGCGTGCTGCATGTCGAGCATTTCGAGGCAGCGTTGCAGGCGCTGATCCTGCGCCACGAAACCCTGCGCACCACTTTCCCCAGTGTCGATGGCGTCGCCCGCCAACAGGTGCATGCCGAGACCGGCGTGCGTATGGGCTGGAAGGATTTCTCCAGTCTGCCGGCAGAAGTCCGGGAGCTACAAGTCCAGCAACTGGCTGATGCAGAAGCGCACCAGCCGTTCGATCTGGAAACCGGCCCGCTGCTGCGCGCCTGCCTGGTCAAGACTGCCGAGCACGAGCATTACTTCGTCCTGACCTTGCACCACATCGTCACCGAAGGCTGGGCGATGGACATCTTTGCCCGCGAACTCAGCGCGCTGTATGAAGCGTTCGTCGATGAGCGCGCCTCGCCGCTCGAGCCGCTGCCGGTGCAATACCTCGACTACAGCGTCTGGCAGCGTCAGTGGCTGGAGTCCGGCGAGCGCCAGCGCCAGCTCGATTACTGGACCGCGCAGCTCGGTCGCGAACATCCGCTGCTGGAACTGCCCGGCGACCGTCCCCGTCCACCGGTACAGAGCCATCAGGGCGAGCTGTTCCGTTTCGATCTGAGCGACGATCTCGCTGCGCGGGTGCGGGCGTTCAATGCGCAAAACGGTCTGACCCTGTTCATGACCATGACCGCCGCACTCGCCACGCTGCTCTACCGCTACAGCGGCCAGACCGACCTGCGCATCGGTGCGCCGGTGGCCAACCGCATCCGCCCGGAAAGCGAAGGGCTGATCGGTGCGTTTCTCAACACCCAGGTGCTGCGTTGCCAGCTCGACGGGCAGATGTCGGTCGGCGAACTGTTCGAGCAGGTGCGCCACACCGTGATCGAAGGCCAGTCCCATCAGGATCTGCCGTTCGATCATTTGGTCGAAGCCTTGCAGCCGCCACGCAGCGCGGCTTACAACCCGCTGTTCCAGGTGATGTGCAACGTGCAGCGCTGGGAATTCCAGCAGAGCCGCACCCTCGCTGGGATGACTGTCGAGTATCTGGCCAACGATGCGCGGGCGACCAAATTCGATCTCAATCTGGAAGTCACCGACCTCGACCATCGCCTCGGCTGCTGCCTGACTTACAGCACCGATCTGTTCGACGAACCGACCATCGAACGCATGGCCAGGCATTGGCGCAACCTGCTTGAAGCGTTGATCGCTGATCCGCAGCAACGCCTCAGCGAACTGCCGTTGCTCGACAACACCGAGCAACAGCACCTGCTCGACAGCCTTGGCGTCGAGCCGGGCGAACATCGTCTCGACCAGTGCATCCATCATCTGTTTGCCGAACAGGCACTGGCGCGCAAAGACGCACCAGCACTGACTTTCGCTGGGCAGACCCTGAGCTACGCCGAACTCGATGCCCGGGCCAATCGTCTGGCCTGGGCGCTGCGTGAGCGCGGCGTCGGCCCGCAAGTGCGGGTCGGTCTGGCGCTGGAGCGTTCGCTGGAAATGGTCATCGGCCTGCTGGCGATTCTCAAGGCTGGCGGCGCCTATGTGCCGCTGGATCCGGAGTACCCGCTCGACCGTCTGCATTACATGATCGAAGACAGCCGCATCGGTCTGCTGCTCAGCGATCGGGCGATGTTTCAGGCCCTGGGTGACTTGCCGTCAGACGTGGCGCGCTGGTGTCTGGAAGATGACAGCCCGGGATTGGCCGACTACCCGGCCAGCGAGCTGCCGTTTATCAGCCTGCCGCAGCATCAGGCCTACTTGATTTACACCTCGGGCTCGACCGGCAAACCGAAAGGCGTGGTGGTCTCCCACGGCGAAATTGCCATGCACTGTCAGGCCGTGATCGAACGGTTCGGCATGCGCCCGGACGACTGTGAACTGCATTTCTATTCGATCAACTTCGACGCCGCCACCGAACGTTTGCTGGTGCCGCTGCTCAGCGGTGCGCAGGTGGTGCTGCGGGCGCAAGGGCAGTGGGACGCGGAAGAAATCTGCGGCTTGATTCGCACGCATCGAATCAACGTCCTCGGCTTCACGCCGAGCTACGGCAGCCAGTTGGCGCAGTTCCTTGCCACGCAGAATGACGTCCTGCCGGTGCGCATGATCATCACCGGCGGTGAAGCGCTGACTGGCGAGCATCTGCAGCGCATCCGCGCGGCGTTCCAGCCAGCGCTGTTCTTCAATGCTTACGGCCCGACCGAAACCGTGGTCATGCCGCTGGCCAGTCTGGCGCCGCAGGTACTGGAAGAGGGCGCCGGCAGTGTGCCGATCGGCAGCGTGATCGGGGCGCGAGTCGCCTACATTCTCGACGCCGATCTGGCCTTGGTGCCGCAAGGTGCGACCGGTGAATTGTTTGTCGGTGGCGCCGGTCTGGCCCAGGCCTATCACGACCGTCCGGGCATCAGCGCCGAGCGTTTTGTCGCTGACCCGTTTGCCGCTGATGGCGGACGCATGTACCGCACCGGCGACCTGGTGCGCCAGCGTGCCGATGGTCTGGTCGAGTATCTGGGGCGGATCGACCATCAAGTGAAAATCCGCGGTTTCCGTATCGAGCTGGGCGAAATCGAAACGCGCCTGCTCGATCACCCTTCGATCCGCGAAGCGGTGGTGCTGGCGCTGGATGCGCCGAGTGGCAAGCAGTTGGTGGGTTACCTCGTTACCGATGTCGCCGGACACCGCGAAGCGCAACAGGCGGAACTGCGCGAAGCGCTCAAGTCGCACCTCAAGGCGCAACTGCCGGACTACATGGTGCCGACCCACCTGATGCTGCTGGCAAGCATGCCGCTGACCGCCAACGGCAAACTCGACCGCCGCGCTTTGCCGGCGCCCGATCCCGAGTTGAATCGTCAGGACTACGTTGCGCCAAGTAACGAGCTGGAGCAGACCCTGGCGCAGATCTGGTGCGACGTGCTCAACGTCAGGCAGGTCGGCCTCAACGATAACTTCTTCGAACTCGGCGGCGACTCGATTCTGTCGATTCAAGTGGTCAGCCGCGCGCGTCAGCAGGGCATTCACTTCAGCCCGCGCGACCTGTTCCAGCACCAGACCGTGCAGACGCTCGCCGCCGTTGCCAGTCGCACCCAGCAAGTGACGGCCGAGCAAGGCCTGGTGGTCGGCGAATCGCGCCTGATGCCGATTCAGCACTGGTTCTTCGATACGGACATTCCCCAGCGCCAGCACTGGAATCAGGCGCTGTTGCTGGAACCGACTGTGCGCCTCGAGCCGCAACGATTGCAGCAAGCTTTGCTGGCCGTGACCGAGCAGCACGATGCGCTGCGTCTGCGTTTCACTGAAACCGATGATGCATGGCAAGCGACGCATCAAGTGCTGACGAGTGATGATCTGCTCTGGCAATTCAACGTCGATTCGCTGGACCGGTGCGAAGCCCTGTTCGCCGACGCGCAACGCAGCCTGAATCTGCAAAACGGCCCGTTACTGCGCGCAGTGCTGGTCGATGTTGCGGATGATCAGCAACGTCTGTTCATCGCCATCCACCACTTGGTCGTCGACGGCGTTTCCTGGCGCGTGTTGCTGGATGATCTGCAAACCGCCTATCGCCAACTCGACGCTGCGCAGCCGCTGAAACTGCCGGCGAAAACCAGCGCCTTCAAGGACTGGGCCGCGCGTTTGCAGGCTTACGCCGGCAGCGAATCCCTGCGTGAAGAACTCGGTTGGTGGCAAGCGCAACTGGCCGGGCCGAGCGCTGATCTGCCTTGCGAAAACCCGCAGGGCGGCAGGCAGAATCGTCATGCGCAAACCGTCAGCGTGCGCCTCGATGCCGAGCGCACCCGACAATTGCTGCAACAGGCACCGAGCGCTTATCGCACTCAGGTCAACGACCTGCTGCTGACCGCGCTGGCCCGTGTGCTGTGCCGCTGGAGCGGCCAGCCCTCGGCACTGATTCAACTGGAAGGACACGGTCGCGAAACCCTGTTCGACGAGATCGACCTGACCCGCACCGTCGGTTGGTTCACCAGCGCTTATCCGCTGCGCCTGACTCCGCAAAATATCGAAGAGGCCGCCGGGCAGGGTGCTTCGATCAAGGCGATCAAAGAACAACTGCGCGCCGTTCCGCATAAAGGTCTCGGTTATGGCGTGTTGCGTTATCTGGCCGATGACGGCTGCCGGCAGAGCATGGCCGCGCTGCCGCAGGCGCAGGTCACCTTCAACTATCTCGGCCAGTTCGACCAGAGCTTCGGCAGCGATGCGCTGTTCCGTCCTCTCGATGAGCCAATCGGTGCAGCCCACGATCCGCAGGCGCCGTTGCCCAACGAGCTGAGTGTCGACAGTCAGGTTTACGGTGGAGAACTGCTGCTGCGCTGGACTTTCAGTGCCGAGCGTTACGAGGCGCAAACCATTAACGATCTGGCCGCCGCCTACCTCGGTGAGTTGCAAAGCCTGATCGCCCATTGTCTGCAAGGCGAGGCCGGCGGCCTGACACCATCGGACTTCCCACTGGCGAAACTGACTCAGGCGCAACTCGATGCGCTGCCGGTGCCGGCCGCGCACATCGAAGATGTCTACCCGCTGACGCCGATGCAGGAAGGTATGTTGCTGCACACCTTGCTCGAGCCGGGCACCGGTCTGTACTACATGCAGGATCGATATCGCATCAACAGCGAGCTCGACCCCGAGCGTTTCGCCCAGGCCTGGCAAGCGGTGGTCGCTCGCCATGAAGCATTGCGCGCTTCGTTCTGCTGGAACGTTGGCGAAGACATGCTGCAAGTGATTCACATGCCGGGGCGCACGCCGATCGAGTATCTGGACTGGAGCGCCGTCGCCGAAACCGAGCAGGAACCACAGCTGCAAGCGCTGCTGAAAAGCGAGCGCGAAGCCGGGTTCGATCTGCTCAATCAGGCGCCGTTTCACCTGCGCCTGATCAAGGTCGGCGCGGCGCGCTACTGGTTCATGATGAGCAACCACCACATCCTCATCGACGCCTGGTGCCGTTCGCTGCTGATGAACGACTTCTTCGAGATCTACACCGCCCTCGGTGAAGGTCGTGAAGCGCAGTTGAGCGTGCCGCCGCGTTATCGCGATTACATCGGTTGGCTGCAACGCCAGAGCCTGGCCGAGGCGCGGCAGTGGTGGCGGCAGAATCTGCAAGGCTTCGAGCGCACCACGCCGATCCCGAGCGACCGCCCGTTCCTGCGCGAACACGCCGGTGAAAGCGGCGGCATGATCGTCGGCGACCGTTACACCCGCCTCAATGTTGAAGACGGAGCACGGTTGCGGGAACTGGCGCAGGCCCATCAACTGACCGTCAACACCTTCGCCCAGGCTGCGTGGGCATTAGTACTGCGACGCCTGAGCGGCGATCGCGACGTGCTCTTCGGCGTCACCGTCGCTGGTCGGCCGGTAGACATGCCGGAAATGCAGCGCACCGTCGGCCTGTTCATCAACAGCATCGCCCTGCGGGTGAAGATGCCGGCGGACGATCAGCGCAGCAGCGTGCGTCAATGGCTCAGCGCTTTGCTCGACAGCAACATGCAACTGCGCGAGTACGAATACCTGCCGCTGGTGAATATCCAGGAACAGAGCGAATTGCCCAAAGGCCAGCCGTTGTTCGACAGCCTGTTCGTCTTCGAAAACGCCCCGGTGGAAGTCTCGGTGCTTGATCGTGCACAGAGCCTGAATGCGACCTCGGATTCCGGCCGTACCCACACCAACTTCCCGCTGACGGCGGTATGTTACCCGGGCGATGACCTTGGCCTGCACCTGTCCTATGACCAGCGTTACTTCGACGAGGCGACGGTCGAGCGCATGCTCAGTGAGTTCAAGCGCCTGCTGCTGGCGCTGGTCGACGGCTTCCATGGCGACATGGCCGATTTGCCGCTGCTGGGCGACGAAGAGCGCGACTTCCTGCTGCACGGTTGCAACCAGAGCGGCCACGACTACCCGCTGGAGCAAAGCTACGTGGCGTTGTTCGAGGCGCAGGTCGCGGCGCATCCGCAGCGCGTTGCCGCCAGTTGCCTCGATCAGCAATTGAGCTATGCCGAACTGAATCACAACGCCAACCGTCTCGGCCATGCCCTGGTCGCTGCCGGTGTGCGCATGGATCAACCGGTGGCGCTGCTGGCCGAGCGTAATCTCGACCTGCTCGGCATGATCATCGGCAGCTTCAAGGCCGGTGCCGGTTACCTGCCGCTGGACCCGGGTCTGCCGAGCCAGCGCCTGAGCCGCATCATCGAGCTGAGCCGCACGCCGTTGCTGGTGTGCAGCGCAGCCTGCCTAGAGCAGGCGCAGACCTTGCTCGAAGAGTTTGGCTGTTCGAATCGCCCGCGCCTGCTGGTGTGGGAAGAGGTCCAGGCGTCGGCCGCAGCGACGCACAATCTCGGCATTCACAGCGGCCCGGACAATCTCGCCTATGTGATCTACACCTCGGGTTCGACCGGTCTGCCAAAAGGCGTGATGGTCGAGCAGCGCGGCATGCTCAACAACCAGTTGAGCAAACGCCCGTACCTCTACTTGAGCGAGGCCGATGTGATCGCGCAGACCGCCTCGCAAAGCTTCGATATTTCCGTCTGGCAGTTCCTTGCCGCGCCGTTGTTCGGCGCACGGGTCGACATCGTACCGAATGCGATTGCCCACGATCCGCAAGGTCTGCTGGCGCATGTACAGGCGCAGGGCATCACCGTGCTGGAAAGTGTGCCATCGCTGATTCAGGGCATGCTCGGCTCCGAGCGTCTGAGCCTCGATGGTTTGCGCTGGATGCTGCCGACCGGTGAAGCGATGCCGCCGGAACTGGCCCATCAATGGCTGCTGCGTTACCCCGACATTGGTCTGGTCAATGCTTACGGCCCGGCGGAATGCTCGGATGATGTGGCGTTCTTCCGTGTCGACATGGCTTCAACGCGCGGCAGTTACTTGCCGATCGGCACGCCGACCGATAACAACTTGCTGTACCTGGTCGATGGCGCGCTGGAACTGGTGCCATTGGGCGCGGTGGGTGAGTTGTGTGTTGCCGGGACCGGCGTCGGTCGCGGCTACGTCAGCGATCCGCTGCGCACCGCGCCGGTGTTTGTGCCGAATCCGTTCGGCGCGCCGGGCGAACGCCTGTACCGCACCGGTGACTTGGCGCGGCGCCGCGCGGACGGCGTGCTGGAATACGTCGGCCGCGTCGATCATCAAGTGAAGATTCGCGGTTACCGCATCGAGCTCGGTGAAATCGAAGCGCGCCTGCATGAACAACCGGAAGTGCGCGACGCGGCGGTGGGTGTGCAGGAAGGCGTCAACGGCAAGCATCTGGTGGGCTACCTGGTCGCGGCCGATGCAGCGCTCAATCCGGGCGAACGCCTGGAGCGGATCAAGCAGCGCCTGCGCGCCGAACTGCCGGAATACATGGTGCCGCTGCACTGGCTATGGCTGGAGCAGATGCCCCTCAATGCCAACGGCAAACTCGACCGCAAAGCCTTGCCAACGCTGGAGATCGGTCAGTTGCAGAGTGCGGATTATCTGGCCCCGCGCAACGAGCTGGAGCAGACCCTGGCTGATATCTGGGCTGAGGTGCTGAAAGTGGAAAAGGTCGGCGTGCGCGACAATTTCTTCGAACTGGGCGGGCATTCGCTGCTGGCTACGCAAATTGCATCGCGGGTACAAAAAGCCCTGCAACGCAACGTGCCGCTGCGCGCGATGTTCGAATGCAGCACGGTGGAGGAACTCGCCGAATACATCGATGGACTGGCGGCCAGTGATATTACCGAGGAGAAGGTTGATCGGTTGAATGATCTGATGGCGGAGCTGGAGGGGTTGTAGTCCTCCGGCGCCTGGGCCGGCCTCTTCGCTGGCAAGCCAGCTCCCACAGTTTTTGCGGTGAGCACGAAACTTGTGAACGACGTTGAACCTTGTGGGAGCTGGCTTGCCAGCGATGGCGTCGGTGAACTCAACACAAATCACCAGTACATGACTGTACATTTCCATCCTTGACGATCATTAACCGGCAGCTCAGTCTGCCGGTTCTGTTTTTTCTCGCGGAGGTGGTCGATGCCCTTTTTCACGGTTGACGGACAAGCACTGCACTACATTGATCAAGGCACCGGCCCCGCCGTGTTGCTGGCCGGCAGTTATCTCTGGGATCAAGCGATGTGGGCGCCGCAGATCGCCGCGCTGACCCCGCACTATCGCGTCATCGCCCTGGATCTGTGGGGCCATGGCGAGTCCGGCAAGTTACCTGAAGGCACGACATCGCTGGATGACATCGCCCGACAGGCGCAGGCCTTGCTTGATCATCTGGACATCGACCACGTCACCCTCGTCGGGCTTTCGGTCGGCGGCATGTGGGGCGTGCGCCTGGCACTGTCCGCACCGCAACGTCTCAACGGTCTGGTGCTGATGGACACCTACGTCGGCGTCGAGCCGGAACCGACCCGGCAGTATTACTTCTCGTTGTTCAAGCAGATCGAAGACAGCGGCACCATCTCCGAACAATTGCTCGACATCGTTGTGCCAATCTTCTTCCGCCCGGGCATCGACCCGCAGTCGGCGCTGTATCAGGGCTTCCGCGCAAAACTGCAGGGCTACTCGCCCGAGCGTTTGCGCGAAAGCATCGTGCCGATGGGCCGCATCACGTTTGGCCGCGACGACCTGTTGCCACGCCTGGGCGAGCTGAACTCGGAGACGACACTGGTGCTGTGCGGCGATCAGGACAAACCACGGCCACCCTCGGAAGCCCGGGAAATGGCTGAATTGATTGGTTGCCCGTGCGTGCTGGTACCGGAGGCGGGGCATATCTCCAATCTGGAGAATCCCGAGTTTGTCACTGAGGCACTGCTGGCGTTTCTGGCCGAGCGCAACTGACACACCGAGTGAGCTTGCTTCGCGAGCAGGCTCGCTCCCACAGTTAATCGCATTCTGGCTGAGGGAATGGAGTCAACTGCGGGAGCGAGCCTGCTCGCGAAAGGGCCGGTCCAAGCGATGAAAAAACTACTTAGGCCCGAGAATCTTCACCAGCTTGTCCGGCGAAGGCGCGCCTTGCTGTTGTTGCAGTTCGCCTTTGTCATCCATATAGAAAATCGCCGGGGTGGCTTGCAGTTCGAGGTCTTCCATCAACTGCATGTTCGCCGCGAGTTTGGTTTGCACGGCGACCGGAATGTCTTTCAACGCCTTGAGGGCGCTGCCCTTACCGGCGCTCTCATGATCTTGCAGGGCCTTGGCCGGGTCTTTCGCCGCCAGCAGCGCGGCTGATTTGCCCGGGCTGTCTTCGCGGATGATGCCGACCATGATGTGGCGCAACTGCACTTTGCCGGCCTTGACCCATGGCCGCGCCTGTTCCCAGAACATGTTGCAGTACGGGCAGTTCGGATCGCTGAACAGGTACACCGTGCGCGGTGCATCCTTGTTGCCGTCCTGAATCCAGTTGCTCGCCTCGAACTTGGCCCAGACTTCCTTGGACATCGGCGCGTAGACCAGTTTCTGCAAAGGCTCGCTGCTCAGGTCCTTGCCGTCGGCGTCGTACAGGTTACCCACCACGACATGCTTGCCGTCCGGGGTCAGGTACAGCGCCATGCCGCGATTCTGATATTGCGCGGCGTACCCGCGCAGGCCGTCGGGGGCGTCGAACTGGCCGACGATTTTCGCGCCCTTGGCTTCGATCTTTTTGATCGCCGCAGGCAGTTCTTCAGCAGCCTGTACCGACGGCAAGTGCAGCAGGGCAGTGCCCAGGGTCAGCGTCAGCAGGTGGCGGAGGCGGGGCATGGCAGTTTCCTTGCAGAGTTGGCCGGGGCAACGGCCTGATTCGGGCTTGAAGGCGAAGTGTCGAAGGTTTCCAGGGCGCGGGCGAGGCTGGCGTTCGACAGTTCACCGAGGTGACTGGTCAGCAAGCGACCGTCCGGGCTATAGAACAGCGTAGTCGGTAACGCCATGGAACCCACGGCCTGACCGAGACGGCCGCGGGGGTCGAACAGCACGTTGTTCAGGCTCAGGCCCTGGGTTTCCAGGAACGTCGCCACGCTTTGCATGCTTTCGGCCTGATTGACGAACAGAAATGTCAGGTCAGGGCGCTGTTGCTGGGCATTCTCCAGCACCGGCATTTCTCGCCGGCACGGCGGGCACCAGGTCGCCCACAGGTTGATCACCAGCGGCCCGCCCTGATACTCACTGAGCTTGATGGTTTCGCCAGCGGCGTTGCGCAGGGATATATCCGGCAGCCGCGTACCCTGTTCGTAGATATTCAGCGACAGGCTGGCAAGCAGCCAGAACGCCACGCCACTGACCACGCCGAAACCCAACGGTCGACGCAAAGCGGGCCGGCGCCAGCCGCGATACAACGCCGCCAGCAGCAGCACGATCACTCCGGGCCAAGCGAGGAAACCGCCGTCGCGCAGATCGATGATCTGCCACGGGTCATTGCGATAGTGCGACCAGTACAGCGCGACAAACGCAACGCGCGCCGCGAGCATGCCCAGCAAAAACAGGCTGAACAGCGCCGACTCGGGGTTATCGCCGCCGCGCTTGGCCACCCGCCAGCCGACAAATGTCGCCAGCGCCAGAGCACTGATCAGCAGCAGGTGGTTGAGCGCGATGGCGAAGGTGCCGAGGGTGAACGTCAGCATCAGTTGGCATCTCGGGTGGCGGACCAGCGTTGCAGGAAGGTGTCGGCATCGACCTCGCCGGTGATGCGCTGGCTGCGGCGTTCTTCGCCGTCAGCGCCGATCCAGATGAACGTCGGCGGCCCCGGCACTTTATAGCGACTGAGCAGCTCACGGCTGGCAGCGTTGTCGGCGGTCACATCCAGGCGCAGCAGGCGCACATCGCTCAGGGCCTGCATGACTTTGGCCTCACCGAACACCTTCTTCTCCATGACCTTGCACGACACGCACCAGTCGGCGTAGTAATCGAGCAGTACCCACTGGCCTTGAGCCTTGGCCGCGTCGAGTTCGCGTTGCAGTGCCGCCGGTTCCTTGATTGTGCTGAAGGCATCGTGACCCGTCGGCGCCGCGCTGGCGACAGGGCCGGCGCTGTAGACCTGCAATGGCTGATACGGATCTTCGCTGCCGCCCGCCGCACCGATCACCAACAAGCTGCCCCACAAACCGAGCAACAAGGACAGGGCGCCAAACATCTGCGCGACGCGGCCAAACCCTGCGGATTGTTTCCAGGCGCTGTAAGCGGCGATCAACAGCAGTGCACCACACAGCCCCAACCACAACGACGGGTCCAGTACCGGGCGCAGCATCAACAATGCAGTGGCAAGAAAGAGGAAGCCGAATATGCCCTTGAGCAGATTCATCCACGCCCCGGGTTTTGGCAGGAAGCGGTTGCCCACGGTGACCAGCAGCAACAGCGGCACACCGATGCCGATGCCCAGTGCAAACAGAATCAGACCGCCGTGCAACGCGTTACCGCTCTGCGCGATGTACAGCAGCGCGCCGGCCAGTGGCGCGGTCATGCACGGCCCGACCAACAGACCGGACAATGCGCCCAGCACGCCGGCGCCGATCAGGCTGCCGCCGCTGCGGCTGCGCGACGCATGTTCAAGACGATCACGCAGGGCCACCGGCAGTTGCAGCTCGAAGAAGCCGAACATCGGCAATGCCAGCACCACGAAAATGGCGGCAAACGCACCGAGCAACCAAGGATTCTGCAACCACGCCTGCAGGTTCGCACCGAGCAGCGCAGCAATCACGCCCATCGCCGCATACACCAGTGCCATGCAGATCACGTAGCTGCTGGCCAAGGCAAACCCGCGCCGTGGTGTGGCGCCACTGCCGACGATCATCCCGGCGAGAATCGGCAGCATCGGCAGCGAACACGGGGTAAACGCCAACAGCAGGCCGAGTCCGAAGAACACCAGCAGACTCCAGCCCAGCGCCCGTTGTTGCAGACTGCTGGCCAAAGCCTGATCCGGGGCTTCAGCGCCTGTTGTTGCTGCGGCTTTGCCAGCCAGGTCAATCACCCGGGTTTGCGGTGGATAGCACAGACCGGCATCGGCGCAGCCCTGATAACTGACCTTGATCTGACCGCTGGCCGCTGCCGGGATTTTCACTTCCAGGCCTTGGCGGTACACCGGCTGCTCGCCGAAAAACTCATCGCTGTGGGATTCGCCTTCAGGCAACACCGGCTGCTGATCGGCGGCCAGTCCGTCGAATTTCAAACGTTTCTGATACAGGTAGTAACCGTCGGTGATCTGCCAGAACAGCTGGGTTTCGCCCGAGTCCAGACGCTCGGAGGTGAGTACGAATGCCCTGTCGACGGGTAAAAAGTCCGGCTTGGACTCGAACGGATTGTTTCCGGCCTGAGCCAGACCGGAAACCAGTAGAGCAAACAGAAGAAAAAAATGACGCATGGAGGAGCCTTGTCCCTGTGCAAGTGGGGTGCAGGATGGGCGGCGGCGATTAACCGATAATTAACCCTATCCTACTAGGCTCGCCGGGATTGACCAATCAGCCACGCAGCAGGCCGGGCCAATTACCGTCATCAATGGTTCTGGGGCCGGCAACGAGTCGGTCGGACTGAATGTTGTAAGTGAGGTACTGATTGTTGGTCAGGAAGATATACCAGTAACTGTCTGCAAATGTCCGGTCATTCTGCGCCGCGGTGATTATCCGGTCCTTGTAAGGTTTCAGCGCGCCCAGCTGATATTCGCCGAAACGGTTGTACTTGACGGTCTTGGCCTTGTAGTCGAAAGACAAGTAGTGGCCGTCATCGAGGATGAATCGAAACAGGAAAGGGTGGCCGGTCAGTTGAAACCAGGTGCCGGCGATGATCTTGTCAAAATATGGAAGAATCGGCTTCCATACCGAGTCGGCTACCTTGTAGAAGGCGGCAACTTTATCGCTGTCCTGATCGTATTTGCAGACCATCGGAGTTGTTCCGTCATAGAAGAAAAGCCAGGCAATATCCTCGTCACTTCCGGCGTTCCAGCCGAAGGAAGTGGTAGTCAAGCCAAAGCGCAGATCTTTGGTATACGGGGCGAAGTTGTCCCAGTTGCCTGCCGTGGCGGTTGGATAATTGGACGGGATACTATTGTCGCCAAGATCAAAGCGCGAATAGGTATCGGTGTCCTTGAAGAAAAAATAAATTCGATCAGGGCCGGAACGCCAGTCTATGGCAACAAAGTTATTCAAGTTGGTCATGTTTGAAAGTCCATTTAAGTGCGGGGTTGAAGTTGCCAGTTGAAGCTAGATGAAGTTGCGTTGGCGATAAAGGCTGGAATTGTTTCCGGATGGGTAACGGGATAATAAAGTTTGCATGGCAGGCTCGCGTCGGTTGCTGGGATGCGACAACCTGACCGTATTTTCGTGCAGCTTTGCGAAGTCGCCGTGTGCCGCCATAATTGCCCCTTAATCCTTGCCTGCTTCACTCGCCTTTTTATTTCCGGAGCCCCTATGCACGTACTGGTTTGCGAAGACGATGAGCTGATCGCCAGCGGCATCGTCGCCGGGCTCAAGGCACAGGGCCTGACCGTCGAGCACGTCAACACCGCGTCCAAGGCGCGGGCGATGCTCAAGGTCGCCGAATTCGACGTGATGGTTCTCGATCTCGGGTTGCCCGACGAAGATGGCCTAAAGTTGCTCCAGCAATTGCGGCAGAGCGGCCTGGAAATCCCGGTTCTCATCCTCACTGCCCGTGACTCGGTGACCGATCGTGTCGACGGTCTGCAGGCCGGCGCTGACGACTACCTGCTCAAGCCTTTCGACCTGCGCGAACTGTTCGCTCGCCTGCAAACCCTGTTGCGCCGAGTGGCCGGGCGCAGTGTCAATCTGATCGAGCATGGCGCGCTTACTTACGACCCGAGCAGCCGCGAAACCCGCCTCGCCGGGCAACCGGTGGACCTGTCGCGCCGCGAGCAGTCGCTGTTGCAGGCATTGCTGCACAATCGCGGCCGGGTGCTGTCCACCGAGCAACTGAAGGACAGCGTCTACGGCTTCAACGACGAACTGGAAAGCAACGCACTGAACGTGCATATCCATCATCTGCGCAGCAAGCTTGGCAAAGGCATCGTCGAAACCGTGCGTGGTCTGGGCTATCGCCTCGGGCCTGCCGATGGCGGAGAGCAAGGCAAGTGATGAGTCTGCGCCTGCGCCTGAGTCTGACGCTCGGCGCTGCCTTCGCGCTGATCTGGGCGCTGGCGGCGGCGTGGATGCTAAGCGATCTGCGCAATCAGATGATGTTCTCCCTCGACCAGCGACTGGTCGCTTCGGCGCGCATGGTCGCCGGTTTGCTTGAGCAATTGCCGACGCTGCCGAGCAAGGGCGAGGGCACCCACTTCAGTGCTGAACAGCTGAACATTCCCGGCGGCATGGCCTGTCAGGTCAGCTCATTGCGCGGCGAGATTCTCGCGCGAAGCCACAACAACCCCGAGCAAGCGCTGGAAGCCGAGAAAATGGGCTTCCACGATCAAATGATCGACGGCGCACCGTGGCGCAGTTTCACCCTGGCCCGGGGCGATGTGCGCATCACTACGGCGGATCGGCAGATCGAACGCGAAGCCTTGAACATGTCGATTCTGCTCGCCGCTTCGGTGCCGGTCGGTGTGGCCTTGCTGGGTTGCCTGTGCCTGCTGTGGCTGGGCATCGGTCAGGGTCTTGCACCACTCAATCGTCTGCGCGAGGCGCTGATGCGGCGCAATGCCGATTCCCTTGAGCCATTGCAGTTGCAGGCGTTTCCCAGCGAATTGAAGCCGTTGCTGGAAACCCAGAATCAATTGTTCCAGCGCATCGGCAAGACCATCGAGCGTGAACGTCGCCTGACCGGTGACGCCGCGCATGAACTGCGCAGTCCGCTGACGGCGATCAAGACCCACCTGCAAGTCGCGCGCATGACCGATGGCAGTGCCCGCGATCAGTCGCTGGCCCGCGCCGAGGAGGGCGCCGATCGCTTGCACCGCACCCTTGAACAGTTGCTGTTGCTGGCGCGGGTCGAAGGCAGCCTGTCGTTCGATGACGGCTCGCAATGCAGCGCCGAGCAAGTGGCCCGACTGGCGATTCAGGACGCCACTGGCGGTGAACGGCTGCGGATCAAACTGCACGTGCCGGACGACCTGTCCGCCGCACCGCTGCAAATGCCTGCTGTGCTGGCGATTGCTGCACTGCGTAACCTGCTCGACAACGCCCTGCGCCATACGCCTGAAGATTGCGCGGTCGAGGTCCATCTGGAAAACATCGGCAATCGCGTGCGTTTTGTCGTGCGTGACCATGGCCCGGGCATTGCGCCGGATGATTTGCAGCATCTGACCCAACGCTTCTGGCGCAACGGGCAGAGCACCGGCTGCGGGCTGGGTCTGGCGATTGTCCAGGCGATTGTTCAGCGCTGTGACTGCGCCCTGCATTTCGACAGCCGCCCGGATGGCTTGCGGGTCGAACTGACCATGCCGTTGCAAACCCTCTGATCTCACCTCAGACCCCTGTGGGAGCGAGCCTGCTCACGAATGCGGTAACTCACTCAACATCGACGTTGACTGGTCCGACGCTTTCGCAAGCAGGCTCGCTCCCACAAAAAACCATGTTCTGGCACATCAAATGTAACTTCTCGGCGTTCGCTATCCGCCAGGGTTGGGGCTAAGGTCAACCCAGCTTTGACTCAATGGATTGAGGGAACTGCGCCATGGAAGCACCCGTCTGCGTACGTTCGGCCACCCTGGCCGACACCGGCATCATCAACCGTATAGTCGAGCGCTCGATCCGCATCGGATGTGCACTCGATCACCGCAACCATCCGCTTCTGGTCAACCACTGGCTCAACCGCTCCTCCGCCGATTTCATCAGTAGCCGGCTCGCCGACCCACATTTCTATCTCTGCGTCGCTTTGCTTGATGACAAACCGGTCGGTGTCGGCATGGCCCGGGTCAGTGGCGAAATCCTGCTGTGTTACGTCCAGCCGGAATCCTTCCGCCGAGGCGTCGGCCGGGCGCTGATGCAGAATGTCGAAGGCTGGTTGCGGGTTCGCGGTGTGCGCAATGCTCACCTCAACAGCACCCGCACCGCCGAGGGGTTCTATCGGCACCTGGGTTACCAACAGGCAGCGCCACCCGGTCTTTCCAACGGCTTGCAAACCGTGCCGCTGCGCAAACCTTTGTCCTCACCGGCCGGACAACTCGATCAAGGGTGTAAATCCGAACCGCGCTGAAGCGTTTCCAGAACAGGAAAACCTGCAAGTGCGCCCCGCGACCGGAACGCGCACCTGTCGGTGTGCTGTTCTGGTCACTATCCATAGCGAATTGAGGGGTCGAGAGATGTCAGTCGCCACCAGTCTTATCGAAGCGTCGTCGGCCCGGGTCGCCTCGGCGCCGGCGGAAACGTTGTTCGAATTCAACGAATCACCGTTGTTGGCGCGGCAGAGCCGGCAGGAGTCCAACGCGCGCAGTTACCCTCGGCGTATTCCCTTGGCGCTCAAGCGTGCCAAGGGCTTGTATGTCGAGGATGTTGAAGGACGTACATTCATCGACTGCCTGGCTGGAGCCGGCACGCTGGCGCTGGGGCATAACCACCCGGTGGTGATCGAGGCGATCCAGCAAGTGCTGGCCGATGAGTTGCCGCTGCACACCCTCGACCTGACTACGCCGGTCAAGGATCAATTCGTCCAGGACCTGTTCGGGCTGCTGCCGACAGAGCTGGCGGCGCAAGCGAAGATCCAGTTCTGCGGCCCGACCGGCACCGACGCCGTGGAAGCAGCGCTGAAACTGGTGCGCACCGCAACCGGGCGCAGCACCGTGCTGTCATTTTCCGGCGGTTACCACGGCATGAGTCAGGGGGCGTTGAGCCTGATGGGCAGCCTGGGGCCGAAAAAACCACTGGGTGCCTTGCTCAGCAACGGCGTGCAGTTCATGCCCTTTCCCTACGACTACCGCTGCCCGTTCGGTCTCGGCGGCGCAGCGGGCGTCAACGCCAATCTGAGTTATCTGGAAAGCCTGCTCAACGATCCCGAGGCCGGGGTGCAATTGCCGGCGGCGGTCATTGTCGAGGCGGTGCAGGGCGAGGGCGGCGTGATACCGGCGGACATCGAGTGGTTGCGCGGCTTGCGCCGGATTACCGAGAAGGCCGGTGTGGCGTTGATCGTTGATGAGATCCAGAGCGGTTTCGCCCGTACCGGCAAGATGTTTGCCTTTGAACACGCGGATATCGTTCCGGATGTGGTTGTACTGTCCAAAGCTATCGGTGGCAGCCTGCCGTTGGCGGTGGTGGTGTACCGCGACTGGCTCGACACTTGGCAACCGGGCGCCCATGCCGGCACGTTCCGCGGCAATCAGATGGCCATGGCCGCCGGTTCAGCGGTGATGCGCTATCTGGTGGAGCACAAGGTTTGCGAGCACGCAGCCGCCATGGGTGATCGACTCAGCGAGCATCTGCACATCCTGCAACGCGACTTCCCGCAGCTGGGCGATATTCGTGGGCGTGGCCTGATGCTCGGCGTTGAACTGGTCGACCCGAACGGCGCGCCCGACGCGCTCGGTCATCCGCCAGCGTTTGCGCGTCTGGCGCCGCTGGTCCAGCGTGAATGCCTCAAGCGTGGCCTGATTCTGGAGCTGGGCGGTCGCCATGGCGCAGTGGTGCGCTTCCTGCCGCCGCTGGTGATCACTGCCGCGGAAATCGACCGGGTGGCCGAGATCTTCGGTCGCGCATTGGCCGCTGCCACCACCGCGCTGTAAATTTTTCCGCGCGGCGAACGTTCTTTCTACATACCCGGCTGCATTCTTTGTGCAGCCGCCCTTACAACGATGGAGAACCAGCATGACGTCAGTATTCGACCGCGAGGACATCCTCTTTCAGGTCGTGGTCAACCACGAAGAGCAATATTCGATCTGGCCCGATTACAAAGCTGTGCCGCAAGGCTGGCGCACCGTGGGCAAGAGCGGCCTGAAAAAGGAATGCCTGGCCTATATCGAAGAAGTCTGGACCGACATGCGCCCATTGAGCCTGCGCCAGAAGATGGATGCGCAAGTCGCGGCGCAATAAGCGACCGGGCAAAAGAAACCCGCTGGACCAGTGATGGTCAGCGGGTTTTTTCATGTCTGGAGAGTGACGTTGTGGGTGCGGGCCTCTTCGCGAGCAGGCTCGCTCCCACAATTGAAATGCGATCCCCTGTGGGAGCGAGCCTGCTCGCGAAGAACGATAACGCGGACTTACTAAAACTACGCTCCGCTCAACCCCTTGAGCAACAAATCCACATTCCCCTCCAGCTCCGCCAGCGGATCCGCCGCATCGGTACTCAACACCACCAGGCGGCTGCCGGATCCGGCAATCGCCGCTTTCACCGGCTCCGCGGGCTGGCGATGGTGCAGCACCACCGCCACGTCATTGTCCTTGAGCGTCGCTGTCAGCTTCTTCAACTCCTCTGGGGTCCAATCGGCATCGGGACGCGCATCCTGTCCGGCCAGTTCAAGGTTGAGGCTGCCAATCAGATAGCCGAAGTGATCGCTCAGGCTCATCACGCTCAGGTTGTCCGCTTCGGCCAGACGCGCTTCGGTGTCCGCGCTGAGTTTCAGCAAACGCTGTTTCAACGCCGCCAGGTTGGCTTCGATTGCAGGCTTGGCGCTCGGTGCCAGGCGCACCAGGTCTGCGGCCATCACATCGGCCATGCGCCCCATGTTGTTGCTCGCCAGCCATGGCTGACTGTTCAGGCCATCAACCTGCAGGCCCGGCTGCACGGCGATGCCGGGCAGGGCGCCGTCGACCGGGCGCGCAGCGTCGACTTCGACGATACGGATGTTGCTACGGCGCGCGATCGGGTACAGCGGATCATCGGCCCACAGCGAACGCAGACCGATTACCGCGTCCGCGTCGGTGGCCAGTTTGCTCAGCGCCGGAGCGCCACGGCCGGTGAAATACGCGGTCTGGCGGCTGCCGGGCAGGTTGGCCGGCGCCGCACGTTCAAGTTTGACGTCGGTACCCTTGAGCAATGCTTCGCCCAATCCATAGGTGATCGGTAACGAGGCCAGAACGCGTAACGGTTTCGCAGTTTCAGCCGCCATCAACGGAGTGCAGACCACGCCACACAGGGCCATGGCCAGAGTCAGGTTACGCAATGAAAAAGCCATTTATCCAAGGTTCCCTTTCAGGCTGGGGACGACGCCGCGCGCAATGGCGGCGAGGGCGAAAGCGATGCCGGCGACCAGAATGATCGCAGCGCCGGACGGGATCGGCAGGTCGAACACGATTGGCGCAAGAATCCCGCACAGGGTGCTGACGGTAGCGATCAGCACCGAGCACCAGAAAAACCCTTTCAGTGACTGACTGAGCAAGCGCGCCGCTGCCGCAGGAATCACCAGCAAGGCACCGACCAGAATCGCGCCAATCACCTTCACTGCCGCGACGGTGATCAAGGTCACCAGGATCACGAACAGGTAATCCAGGGTCTTCACCGCTACGCCACGCACCGCCGCCAGTTGCGGATTGAAACTGGCGAGCATGATGCGGTTGTACAGCGGCAGGGCGAGGGCCATGACCAGCGAACCGACGATGGCCAGCACCGCCAGATCATTGCCGTTGACGGTCAATACCGAACCGAACAGCACGTTTTCCAGAATGTGCACGTTGATCTTGCCGGCGAGAATCAGCAGCAGGCTCGCGCCCAGTGCCAGTGACACCGAGAGAAACACGCCGATCAGCGTATCCGGTGCCAGTCCGGTGCGGTTGCGCAGGTAATTGAGCAGGATGCCGAACAGCAAGCAGTAACCGAACAGGCTGCCGTACGGGCCGGTGTAGGGTTCGCCGAGCAGGATGCCGATGGCGACACCGGTCAACGCGGCATGGCCGACTGCTTCGGAAAAGAACGCGAAGCGCTTGACCACCACCAGCGTGCCGAGCCCGCCCAGCACCGGGCCGATCAGCAGGCCGGCGAGCAGGGCGTTGACGACAAAGCCGTAGGCCAGCGCCTCGGGCAGATAACCTGACGATGCCCAACCCTGGACCATCAAACGAAAGGCTTCGTAGCTCATCAGACCGCGCTCCGTGGATGGGTGGAAAACAGCGTCAGCAGACGTTCCGGAGTCAGCGCCTGTTGCGGTGTGGCATCGAACAGCACGCGGCGGTTGAGACCGGTAACCCGATCGGCCAGCCGACCTACCGCTTCCAGGTCATGTTCGATCCACAACACCGTGATGCCCGCCGCGCGCCAGTCAGTCAGCAGGCGTTCGAACACCTGGATCCCGGCCTCATCGAGGGCCGACATCGGCTCGTCGAGCACCAGCAGTTGCGGCGCCGGAATCAAACCCTGCGCGAGCAGCACCCGCTGCCGCTCGCCGCCGGACAGCGCGCCCATGCGCCGCTTGCGCTTGTCCTGCATGCCGACGCGCTCCAGTGCCTCGCCGATGGCGCCGGCGTAGTGTTTGCTCAAACCGAGAAAGGCCGGACGGCGTTGACACATGGCGGCCATGAAATCGTCGACGGTCATCGGCAAGCCGCGATCGAACTCCAGCGCCTGCGGGACGTAACCAATGGTGCCGGGCTCGCCGGGCCAGTGCAGGCTGAGCTGGCCCTGATGCGGCATCTGCCCGAGCAGGGTCTTGATCAGCGAACTCTTGCCACCGCCGTTGGGGCCGACCAGCGCATGCACGCTGCCGGGCTGCACCTGAAAGCTGACCTTGTCGAGAATCGTCGTGCGCCCCAAGGTCAGGCTGATATCCGCAAACTCCAGCGCCGGCCCGTTTTTTCCCTGTGGGAGCGAGCCTGCTCGCGAATGCGATGTGTCATTTAACGAAGATGTTGGCTGATCCGGCGCCTTCGCGAGCAGGCTCGCTCCCACCGGGTTATTGGTGCTGTCAGGGATCAGGGTTTCTTTCGACGTCATGCCCCCGACTCCTGAATCGCCCGAACCACGGTGTTGAGGTTGCCGGTCATTTCCTTTTCGTACTTGTCGGCGGTGTATTCGCCGTAGGAAATGTGCGACAGCGGGTACAGCTTCACCCCGGATTCGCGCTGAATGGTGTCGACGTAGCTGGAGGGGAAATCCATCTCCGAGAAGATCACTTTGACGTCGAGTTCACGCAACTGGTCGATGGTCTTTTTCAGCTGACTCGGGCTTGGCTCGATGCCGTGGGCCGGCTCGACCACGGCCGTCACTTCCAGACCGAATTCGCGCAAAAGATAGTCGTAAGCCGCATGCACTGTGGCCACGCGCAGTTCGGCGTTCGGTGCCTGGGTCAGTTTGGCCAAAGCGTCGGCGCGCATCTGCCGCAGGCGTTTGCCATAGGCGCGCGCGTTTTGCGTGTAGATCTTGGCGTTGTCCGGATCGATCTTGCCCAGCTCGCGGGCGATATTGTTGACTTGGGCGATGGAGGCGCTGATCGACAGGAACGTGTGCGGATTGACCACTTTGCCGGCGCCGCGCGCAGCGACACCGGTGGCCGCCAGCAATGGCACGTTCTCGTTGGCTTCGATGGTTTTGACGTTGGGTGTTTCGCTGGCGGCGATCATCCGGTCGGCGAAGTCGTCATGACCGACGCCGTTGAGCACGATCACGTCCAGTCCGCTGATGCGCTTGATGTCTTCGGCGCGCGGTTCGTAGGCGTGCGGATTGAAGCCCGCAGGAATCAGCGGCACCACTTCGGCCTTGTCGCCGACGATGTTGGCGACGTAGCTGTAATACGGATGCAGAGTGATGCCGATACGCAGGCGTTTGCCTTGCTCGGCGCTGGCCAACGGGCTCAGCAGGCAGGCGCACAGGCCAAGCAGAAACAGGCGTAACAAGGGACGGCGAGGAGATGAAATGGACATGGGCAAGCAGTCTTCTCTCGGATAAAGGCGAGGAATCAATGGCGATGTTCGCGGGTAACCCCGGCATCGAATTGCGCGACGATCTGTTTCCAGCCAGCGGCGGACAGCGCGGCGTCAGACAGATCTTCAGCAGGCGCGGGATCGGCGCTGCGCTTGAGCCAGATGTCCGGCGCCGCGTTGGCGTCAGTGCCGACACGCATCAGAAATGAACCGGCGACATCAGGCGTCGCACTACGGCCGAAATAGGCGCGTTCGGCGAGCATCTGCCATGCGTGACCGCCACGGCTGACCGAACTGGCGTCCTGCGCGAACGGCGCAAAGCCTTCGTCGGCGAGCATTTGTGGCGTCGGCAGGGCTTTTTGCTCTTCGCGCAACAAGCGGATTTCGTCGAGGGTCACGCGCAGGTCGGCATAAATGCCTTGCTCGGCGGCGCTGAGATCGCGGCGGGCGTCGTACTGGTTGCTCGCGACCGGCTCCGGTTCATGGGAAACCCCGCGCCACGCCACCACCGATCCGGCGACCGCGAGGATCAGCAGGCACAACAGCAGCACATTGAGGGTTTCATGACCGGCGCCGGCCGGGCGTACCACTTGCGTCGTCGGGCTACTCATGGGGCTTCGATATCCGCCTGGTCGATTTCCACAACGTGGCCTGGGCCGGCATCGAATAGCACATAGAACTCGCTGCCGGGTTTCTTGAACGTCAGCGTCGAGTCATCACCCAATTTGCCCGGCACCAGAATGGTTTCGTCGTAGCCGATCACGTCGAGGGTCACCCCCGGCGCGCCGCTGCCGTCGGAAAAACCGCCGGTGCATTTGATCTGTTCGGCATCGATGGCTTTGCATTCGCACATCGGGTTGTGCGCCAGGGCGCTGGCGCTGAAACCGGCGCTCAGCAGCAGCGCGGCGCTGGCGAGCAAACGGGTCTGAAGGGGTGAGCGAGTCATGGTTTGGCTCCTTGTTTGTTCAGCCACGCAACCGTAGCGGGGGAGGCTTGGCTCAGGGGAATCGCTGCCTGGTGCATGCTGCCGTCCCAGCCTTCCATGGTGATCCACAGCTCGGCGTCAGGTTTGGTCTTTGCCGGGATCGGCATTTGCGTGCCCATGCGATAAGGCGTACCGAAGAAGATCGTGCCAGCGGCGCGCAGACTGCGCGGCTTGCCGATGCGCAGGTAAGTAGCCTTGACCTGTTCGACGCAGGTATCACAAACGGCGGCAGTGAAATCCTTCATATAGCCGGCCGGACCGCTCAGGTGCGGCGCCTCGTCACGCAGTTCGGCCAGGCGCAGGCTCCACGGGCCAACCTCAACGGTGCCTATTTCACGCTGGCCCAGGCCACTGTCGCCGCGAAACAGCGAAGCATCGGCAAAGTATTTCGGCATGAAGCCCAGCGGGATCAGCAACAGCAGGACATTGATGTGGAAACGCCACTTGTGCCAGAAACGCGACAGGCGCGAGGGCGGTGTGACCGAGATGGCTTTGTTCACAGGCTCGCCTCCGAAGGTTCACGGCGCAGCGCCGGTTGAGCGGTGACGCGGTTTTTCTTGTCCTCGCGTTTCAGCGCATTGGCGGTGGCCAAGGCGGTGCGCTTGGTCCAGATCAGCAGGCCGCTGAGAATCATCATGCTCAGCAACAGACCGAAGAAGAACCAGATCAATTTGATCCAGATGCCGCCGAAGTCGCCGGTGTGCAGCGGGCGCATGGATTCGGTGACGAATTCCAGCGAGGACCGATCGGACAGCAACCGTGAGGAGGCCATTTCGCCGTTGTACGGGTTGAGAGTCGCGGTCTGATACATCAGCGGATACCAGCCACGGCCGCTGACGCTCATGTGCGAGTAGGCATTGCCCGGCAGGTTGACGTAGCTGGCTTCCAGGCCCGGAATCTTCTGCTGGGCGATTTCGATGGCGCGATCCAGGCTGATACGCGGCGGCGGGGTGCCGGCGGCCGAGATCGGCACACTTTCGCGGGACATCGCCGGAATGATCGGTTCGCTGGAAATGGAAATCTGGTTATCGAACAGGATCGCCTTGATCAGGAACCAGATGCCGGTGATGGAAATCACCGCGATGAACCAGATTGACCAGATGCCGCACAGGCGATGAAAGTCGCCCCAGAAAATCCGCGCGCCGTGGCGCACGCGCAGTGTAGGGCGCAGGAAACCTTTCCAGAAGCGCTTGTACACCACCAGCCCGGTAATCAGCGACACCAGCATCGGCACGCCGAGCAGCGACACCAGATACCAGCCCCAGCTGTAGCCATTGGTGAACGGCACCAGCCACCAGCCATGCAGGGCGCGGGTGAACGCCTTGAAATCGAAGGCCGGCGCGGTGCCCTGAATGACCCCGGTGTACGGATTGACGTAGACCGTCAACGAGCGCCCGTCGGGGTAGCTGACTTCGACATCGAGGGCAAAGTGCGACTCGTCCGGACGATTGATGCTCTGCACGAGGGTTTGCGGCTCGGCTTGTTTGATCGCGGCGAGAATCTGGTCGTAGCTAAGTCGCGGCGCATCGTCCGACGGCTGACTGGCGCGCATTTGCGGGTTGGCCAGCCAGACAATCTCCTGGCTGACCACTGCCAGCGTGCCGGTGACACAGACGATCAATACAAAGAACCAGATCGGCAACGCCAGCCAGCTATGCACCAGGAACCACAGTTTGGAACGGGATTTCTTCGACATGATTGCGCGTCTTGATTGCGGTGGAAGGGGCCGGGCTACGGGCTTCGCAGCACGGAACTCCCCGGGAGGCCGTTCGTGGCTTTTGCCTACGCGAACGGCCTGCATTCCTATAAGACGGATGAGCGAAGAAAATCCCGAAAGCGGATATGAAAGTAAATGTTTCGCAATTACATCGGCAGTGCCTTTTTGCCGGTTGATCCCAAGCAAAAAGCCCTCAGCGTTGGCTGAACATCTCCATCGCACGCTGGCGAATCTGCTCTTCGCTCAGATCCTCCTTGTGCGTGGCGAGAAACCACAGATGGCCGAACGGATCTCTCAGCGTGCCGCTGCGATCACCGTAAAACTGGTCTTTGATCTCGGAGACGCTTTGCGCCCCTGCATCCAGCGCCTGTTGAAAGGCTTGGTCGACATCGGTGACATACAGGTGCAAGCCGATCGACACTGCCTGCTGCGGATTGCTCAGCGGCCCCTGATCGCAAGGCGTGCCAAGCATGATCGCGCTGTCGCCAATGCGCAGCTCGGCATGGCCGATGGTGCCGTCGGGCATGGTCAGGCGCATCACTTCGCTGGCGTTGAAGGCTTTCTTGTAGAACTCGATGGCCTCGGCAGCCTGTTGGATGCCGAGATACGGGGTAATGCTGTGATACCCCTCGGGAATGGGTTTGACGCTCATGACGTTCTCCCTGTTTTTGTTTTCAACAGATGTGGTTACACCGGATTTACCCGGAGCAATCACTATAGAACCGTCCTTACTGCACAGATTTTCCGCCGACGAGCAGCAATCATCACTCATCGCGAAAGTGCGGGCCTGGCCCTCGGTCACCGAGCATGTCGCCTTTATTGCGTAACGGACACGCCTCCATGGACAGACAGCCGCAGCCGATGCACCCGGTGAGCTGATCGCGCATCAGCGTAAGTTGCCTGATCCGTTCATCGAGCTCGCGCTGCCATTGTTCAGACAGCATTTTCCAGTCCGCCGCCGACGGCGCGCGATCCTGCGGCAGGATCTTCAGCGCTTCGCCGATTTCCGCCAGCGGTATCCCCAGCCGTTGCGCGACTTTGATCAACGCCACCCGGCGCAGGACGGCGCGCGGATAGCGGCGCTGGTTGCCGGCATTGCGCTCACTCTTGATCAAACCTTTGGCTTCATAAAAATGCAGCGCGGTGACCGCGACGCCACTGCGCGCCGCAACCTCGCCCACGGTGAGAGGCTTGTGCACCCGCTCCTTGCTGATCATGCGGAAAATACTCTTGACCTTGACTTAACTAGAGGTTTTACCCTGCAGCTCTTCGGGTCGCAAGGCTCGCTTCAACATAAGTGGGGGCTTTCCATGAGCAATCGCAGCTTTACCCAATTGATCGAATTCGAAATCGAACCCCGTCAGCAAGCGGCGCTGGTCTCGGCGTTGGCCACGCAGACCGAGGGGCTGGCCCAGCGTTACGACGGGTTTCTCAGCGCCAGCGTGCAGGCCAGCGACGACGGCCGCCGCGTGCTGAGCTTTTTGCAATGGCAGAGCCGCGAAGCGGGGGAGGCGGCGTTTCGCAGTTTCGAAAGCGGCGAGGAGGATTTCTGGCAATTGATCCGCACCCATCGGGCGAAAACCGTGACCTTCAATTCGTTCCAGGTGCACAGCAGCATTGCCCGCAGCCACGACGACGCGCTGCACTGCCGTTTGCCGGTCAGCCAGTATTAGCGCAAAGCTGATAGCCACTATTGAGAGCGTTGATTTCTGCGCGAGCGTGCCCGGGCGTAGCCTTTCTCCATCGACCCCACATTGCTCGCCAGGACGCTCCCATGAACCGTTTACTGACTGTTTCGCTGATGCTCGCTGTTTCCGTACTCGCCGGTTGTGCCGGCCATGTTTCGCCAGAGCTGCGCCCATACACCGCTGAAGAATCCCGCGAACTGGCGCTGGAAGCGCTGAACCGCAGCGGCTTGTCGTTCGACGAATACCACGCGAAAAAAGCCCAATTGCTCGGCCAGCCGCAGAAGACTTTCGGCTTCGACCAACAGGGTGAGATGAGCGCCGAACGTGCCATACAGCTGCACGGTCGTCCAAGCTGAAAGCAAACTGTACTGCTTGAAGTTTTCCCTAACTGTCCGTGGGTTTGCCGGGCCGTGTGGGATAGGGTCAACAGCTGAATGACCCTGGATGGACTGCCTCGATGAACCTCTCGCTTGATCTGCTGTTGGGCTTTGCCCTGTTTGCCCTTGTCACCTCTATCACACCGGGGCCGAACAACACCATGTTGCTGGCGTCCGGAGTGAATTTCGGTTTCAACCGCACCATTCCGCACATGCTCGGCATCAGCTGCGGCTTCTTCCTGTTGGTGGTAGCGGTGGGCTTCGGCCTTGGCGCCGTGTTTCAGGCCTATCCGATTCTGTATACGGTGCTGCGTTATGTCGGCGCGGCGTATTTGTTGTATCTGGCGTGGAAAATCGCCCACTCCGGCCCGGTCGGCGACAGTGCCCACGGCGAGGCGAAACCGATCAGCTATCTGGGCGCCGCGGCGTTCCAATGGGTCAATCCCAAGGCGTGGATCATGGCCATCGGTGCCATCAGCACGTACACGCCGATGCAGGGTTACTTCTATAACGTCGTGATCATCGCGGCGGTGTTCGCCATCATCAATCTGCCCAGTGTCGGCCTGTGGGCGGCGTGCGGCACGCTGTTGCGCAATGTGCTGAAAGATCCGCGCTGGTTGCGCGTGTTCAATTGGGGCATGGCGGCGCTGTTGGTGATCTCGCTGTATCCGTTACTTCTGGAAAGCTTTCACTGACGCATTGCTTCAATCGCCGGCCCGATGCCTGTTAAGCTCGGTTTCAGGAGCGTTCCTACGCACTTTTAAATGAAGCCCTACTTCTTTAACGGCATCCGATCAGGTATTGATGACGCTCTCGAACCCATGCACAGCTCACGAGGCTGTGCATTGTCGTTTGCAGACACGAGCCTCCTGATCCCGGAACACGCTCTGCGAGTCCTTTATGAACACACGTCCGTTGTATTTCGATTACGCCGCCACCACCCCGGTGGACGAGCGGGTCATCCAGGTGATGATCGAATGTCTGGGTTTTCACGGTAACTTTGGTAACCCGGCGTCCAGCTCCCACGCTTTCGGCCAGCAGGCCCGGCAGACGGTCGAGCAGGCGCGCCGGCAAGTTGCCGATCTGGTCGGCGCGCAGCCTGAGCAGATTGTCTGGACCTCCGGGGCCACCGAATCCAACAACCTCGCCCTCAAAGGCGTCGCTCAGGCCCGTGGCATTCCCGGCGGCCATATCATTACCAGTAAGATCGAACACAAGGCCATTCTCGACACCGCGCGGCAATTGCAGGACTCGGGCATTGCCGTGACCTATCTGGTGCCGGACGCCCAAGGCTTGATCACGCCGCAAGCGGTCAGCGAAGCGATGCGTGACGACACCTTTCTGGTCTCGCTGATGCTGGTCAACAACGAGTTGGGCACGGTCAACGATGTCGAGGCGATTGGCGAAGTGGTGGGCAGTCGGCAGGCGTTGTTTCATGTTGATGCGGCGCAAGGCGCGGGCAAAGTCGCGATCGAGCTGAGCCGCTGGCCGGTGGATCTGATGTCGTTTTCCGCACACAAACTCTACGGCCCCAAGGGCATCGGCGCCTTGTATGTCGGCCCGCAGGCGCAGCAACGCTTGCAGGCACAGATCCACGGCGGCGGTCATGAAGGTGGCCTGCGCTCCGGAACCCTGGCGACTCATCAGATTGCCGGGATGGGCGCTGCTTTCGCTTTGGCCGCCGACGCATTCGATGAAGAGAAAAAATCCATCATCGCTTTGCGCGAACGCTTGCTCGAACAGCTTTTGAAGTTGCCCGGCGTGCGCCTTAATGGCAGTGCCTCGCAACGTATTCCGCACACCCTGAGCCTGACCTTCAGCGAGGGCGAGTTCAACAGCGCCGCATTGAGCCATTCGATCGCGTTTTCCGCGACGTCGGCGTGTAATTCCGCAAGTAATGCGCCGTCCCACGTGCTGCTCGCGCTCGGACACGATGCGCGGCTGGCGGGGCGCACCATTCGCTTGAGCCTCGGGCGGTTTACCACCGTCGAGGATGTCGACAAGGCCGTTGACCTGATCACCACCGCCTGTGCCAGTGCCCCGGCATTCTGGGCGGCAGGGCTCTAAACAGCAGATGCTTTCCATGGCCGCGAAGGCTACGAACAATTACGATGACGCGATTAGCAGGAGACATGATGAGTTCCCACACCTTGACCGAAGGATCGGTGCCTCAGCGCCTGGCGCATACCCGTGAACTGATGCGCCGCGAAGGCATCCATGCGCTGCTGGTGCCTTCCGCCGACCCGCATCTTTCGGAATACCTGCCGGGTTACTGGCAGGGCCGGCAATGGCTGTCGGGTTTCCACGGTTCGGTCGGTACGCTGATCGTCACTGCGGATTTCGCCGGCGTGTGGGCCGACAGTCGTTACTGGGAACAGGCGACGAAAGAGCTCAACGGCAGCGGCATCGAACTGGTCAAGCTGCAACCGGGGCAACCGAGCCCGCTGGACTGGCTGGCCGAGCATACCCCCGAGGGCGGCGTGGTTGCGGTGGATGGCGCGGTAATGGCGGTGGCTTCGGCGCGCACGCTGAGCAGCAAACTTGAAGTACGCGGCGCTCGCCTGCGCACCGATACCGACCTGTTGGAGGAAGTCTGGCGTGATCGCCCGAGCCTGCCGAACGCGCCGATCTATCAGCATCTGCCGCCGCAAGCGACCGTCAGCCGTGGCGAGAAACTGGCGAAACTGCGCGAAACCTTGCAAGAGCGCGGTGCTGACTGGCATTTCATCGCCACCCTGGATGACATTGCCTGGCTGTTCAACCTGCGCGGTGGTGACGTCTCGTTCAACCCGGTGTTTGTTTCGTTCGCCTTGATCAATCAGCAGCAAGCCACGCTGTTCGTGGCGCTGAGCAAGGTCGATGCCGATCTGCGCGCCGTGCTCGAGCAGAATGGCGTGACGCTGCGTGACTACAGCGAAGTGGCCGATGCATTACGTGCGGTGCCGAGTGGCGAGAGCCTGCTGGTCGACCCGGCACGAGTGACCACAGGTTTGCTGGATCATCTGGACAGTGGCGTGAAACTGGTCGAGGGCCTCAACCCGACCACGCTGGCCAAATCGCAGAAAAGCGAGGCCGACGCTCAGCACATCCGTAAAGCCATGGAGCAGGATGGCGCGGCGTTGTGCGAATTCTTTGCCTGGCTGGAATCGGCATGGGGGCGCGAGCGCATCACCGAACTGACCATCGACGAGAAACTTACCGCTGCCCGTGAACGTCGCCCCGATTATGTTTCGCTGAGCTTCAACACCATTGCCGCATTCAACGCCAATGGCGCGATGCCGCACTATCACGCTACCGAAGAAGAGCATGCGGTGATCGAGGGTGATGGTCTGTTGCTCATCGACTCCGGTGGCCAATACCTTGGCGGTACCACAGACATCACGCGCATGGTCCCGGTGGGTACGCCGACGCAGGAGCAGAAACAGGACTGCACGCGCGTGTTGAAAGGCGTGATTGCGCTGTCGCGGGCACGATTCCCGAAAGGCATCCTGTCGCCGCTGCTCGACGCCATCGCTCGTGCGCCGATCTGGGCTGACAACGTCGACTACGGTCACGGCACCGGTCATGGCGTTGGCTATTTCCTCAACGTTCACGAAGGTCCGCAAGTGATCGCTTATCAAGCGGCACCGGCACCGCAGACGGCGATGCAGCCGGGGATGATTACCTCGATCGAACCCGGCACTTATCGCCCGGGCCGCTGGGGCGTGCGCATCGAGAACCTGGCGATGAATCGCGAGGCCGGCAGCAGCGAATTCGGCGACTTCCTCAAGTTCGAAACCCTGACGCTGTGCCCGATCGATACTCGCTGCCTGATTGCTGACCTGCTGACTCAGGAAGAAAAGCAGTGGCTCAATGCTTATCACAGTGAAGTACGCGAGCGTCTGAGCCCGTTGCTGGATGGCGCGGCGCTGAGCTGGCTGAACGAGCGCACCGTGGCCATTTGATCGATTTACCCAAGGCGCCGCTCGCGGTGCCTTGGGTCTCGGCTTCAATCCGGGCGCAATGCCTCTTCCAGGAAGTCGAGTCGATCCTGACCGAAGAACAACTGATCGCCAATGAACATGCTTGGGGCACCGAAAACGCCGCGCTTGATGGCGGCTTCGGTGTTTTCCTTGAGTGCGGCTTTTACTGATTCATCATTGGTCAGCGCCATTATCTCTTGGGGGTCGAAGCCGTTTTCAGTCAACACGGCGGCAATGGCTTGCGGATCGTTGAGGTTACGGCCTTCAACCCAAAGCGCCCTGAACAGGCAATCGACGAATTCGGCGAAACGCTGCGGCTGGCGCATCTGCATGCCAGTGACGGCACGCATCAATATCAGCGTGTTGATTGGAAAGTGCGGATTGAATCTGAGCTGTACGCCGTAGCGTTTGGCGAAGCGATCGAGGTCCTGAAACATGTAGCGGCCCTTGGCCGGAATCATTGCCGGCGAAGCGTTGCCGGTGGCTTTGAACACGCCACCCAACAGCATCGGGATGTAGATCAGTTCGCTCTGGGTATCGGCGCAGATTTTCGCTAGCTGGGTGTGCGCCAGATAGGTGGTGGGGCTGCCGAGGTCGAAATAGAATTCCACGGTTTTCGTCATGATCAAATCGCTCTCTTATTGTTGTAATGAGGGGGGGAGGGCTTACCAGCGTTCGTTCCATGGGCGCAGGTCCAGCTCAAAGGTCCAGGCATCCCGTGGCTGACTGTGCAGATACCAATAGTTTTCGGCGATGTGCTCTGGATCGAGAATGCCGTCCTGATCCTTGGTCGCATATTTCTCGGGAAAGCTGTTGCGGATGAAGTCGGTATCGATCGCACCATCAACTACGACGTGGGCGACATGAATGTTCATCGGCCCCAACTCTCTCGCCATGCTTTGCGCCAGTGCGCGGATGCCATGTTTGGCTCCAGCGAAAGCGGCAAATCCAGAAGCACCGCGCAGCCCGGCCGTGGCACCAGTGAATAGAATCGTGCCGCGCTGCCGAGTGACCATGCGCTTGGCCACTTCACGGGCATTGAGAAAACCGGAGAAGCAGGCCATCTCCCAGATCTTGAAATATTTGCGCGCGGTTTCTTCGAGAATGCTGCAGGGCACGTTGGCGCCGATGTTGAAGACAAAGGCCTCGATCGGGCCGACGCGGGTTTCGATGTCTTCGATCAAGGCGATGACGTCATCTTCCTTGCGCGCATCGCAGGCAAAACCATGGGCCTCACCGCCATCAGCGATGATTGCGTCAACCAGAGGCTGCAATTTGTCGGCGCTGCGCCGGGTCACACAGGCTATAAATCCCTCACTGGCAAAGCGCTTGGCAATGTCCCCGCCCGTGGCATCACCGGCCCCGACAACCAACACGACCTTCTTGTTATTCATGGGTGAATCCCTTTGGGTTAACGATCGTTTAGTTAACGAACGTTATGCTAGGATTCGGGCAGCGTCAAGGCGATCTACTTCAGGAGATGACATGCGTTATTCGGCCGGACACAAATCGGAAACCCGCGAACGATTGCTGCAAAGCAGCGCGCTGTCGGCAAAGAAATCGGGGTTTTCCACGGTGGGCGTGGATGGCCTGATGAAAGCCATCGGTTTGAGTGGCGCCGCGTTCTACAGCCACTTTTCATCCAAGGATGCGTTGTTCGCTGCCATCGTCGAGCGAGAGTTGAGTGAAAGTCTTGAGCGCCTTGGTGGCCAGGGCGGTGCAGATCGGCAGCGGCTGGAGCGTTGTCTGAAGCAGTACCTGAGCATGGCCCACGTCGAGCAACCCGAGGCCGGTTGCGCGCTGCCGACATTGGGCGCGGAGATTGCCCGTGCCGATGTACAGGTGCGTGAGCAGGCTGAAAACTGGATCTGCCGTCTTCAGCGGGGCTGGGCCGAGATACTGGAAAGCGAGAGTCTGGCCTGGTCGGTGCTGTCGCAATGCGTGGGCGCATTGGTGGTCGCGCGGATGCTGGCAACACCAGACGTGCAGCGTACGGTGTTGCGCTCGAGTCACGAGGAAATTACACGTCAGCTCGCTTTGCCGCGAGCCGAGTAGTTATTTGCAGATGACGATCATGCTGCGGCTGGTATAACCGGCGGGGTTCAAGCCGAACGGATAATCGCCAGGTTCTTCGACGGTGTCCCCGGATTTGGCGATCACCTTGTAACCCTTGGGGGCGCAGGAGTTGGCGGCGCTGGTGTAGCACTTGTCCCATGAGGATGAAAGTCCGGAACAGTTGATGTGCAGCCCCTTCTTGCCGCGTTTGACCTGGGTTTCCGAGGTCGCTGCGCAACTCGCGATCGCCAGCAGGGCGATCAATAGCAAAATTCGTTTCATTACCATCCTTAATAGCGGCCACGAGTCTGGTGCTCGGGTCTGCCTGTATTCGCTCGCGTTTGCAGCGTTGTGCCGTCCTTTGCAAAAAAATCCATGCCTGGCGATGGGTTACGAAGCTAAACATGGCCTAAATGAGCGCCAATTACCAGACCCCACTTTCTATTACGCTTCAGTCGGCAGCGACAGCAGGCTTTGCTCCGCTGCCCATGGTCATGGTTGCGCCCACTGACGCCAGAATAATGCACAGGATGGCCAGCCATTGTGACAATGAAAGGTATTCCTGGAGAAAAAGCAGACCTGATAGTGCTCCGAAGGCCGGTTCGATACTCATGAGCGTGCCGAAGGTGCGCGCGGGCATACGCGTCAGGGCGACCATCTCCAGGGTATAGGGAAGGGCGGTGGACAGAATGGCGACGCCGATAGCGATCGGAATCAGCGATGGTGTAAGCAGCGCAGCGCCGGCATGAACAATGCCGATCGGCGCCACGAACAGCGCGGCGATCATCACGCCGAGGGCTGCCGTCGTCACCCCGTTGTCGGCGCCGGCCTTTTGCCCGAACAGAATGTACAGCGCCCAGCACACTCCGGCGCCCAGCGCATAACCCGCTCCGACCAGATCAATGCCGGCAGTGGTTGCCCCGGTAGGTATCAATAGAAGCAAGCCGGCCGCAGCAAGCGCAATCCATACAAAATCGATGGCGCGGCGAGAGGCATATATAGCTACAGCCAGAGGGCCGGTGAATTCCAGCGCAACGGCGATGCCCAGCGGCACTGTGCGCAGCGACATATAAAAGAGGAAGTTCATTCCACCCAATGCCATTCCGTAGACGATGACGGTACGAAGAGACTTGGAGGTCAGCTTTGCACGCCATGGGCGCAGTATCAGCAGCATGATCACGCTGGCAAAGATCAAGCGAAGAGTGGTTGTTCCTTGTGCGCCGATAATGGGGAACATGCTTTTGGCCAGAGAAGCGCCCGACTGGATGGACGCCATGGCTATCATGAGCAGGCAAACCGGAAACAATGTGGAAGCAAGGGAGCGAGGTTGATCATTCATTGCGCGGCAGCATCCAAGGCAAAAATACAGTATTGTTGTGGTAGTGGGCAATATACTGCGCATTGGATGAGGGCGCGTCTATATATAGAAAGCGTTTTTGCTGATTTGAAAGAAAAGCGAAATTAACGGTTGACGGCAGATTCCAGAGGTCTATAATTCGCCCC